>DASSNA010000339.1:0-2029 GCA_035688445.1 Solirubrobacterales bacterium
GACCCTCGTCCCCGAGCACCGCCAGCGCGCCGCCCGCGGGGACGCGGCGGCCGCGGAGTGGCTCGAGCGCTTCCGCTCGCTCGCCGGCAAGCTGTTCGTGCGGGTGGAATAGGTTCTCAACAAAGCTCCGCTGCGCGTGTCTCATTGAGGTGAGCCGGACGAGCGGGGCCGTGAGCCGCGGTCCCGCCTCTCGAGGGAGGCGCGGTGTGATCTATACCGACTTCAATCTCCGGATCGTTGCGGATGGAGAAGGCTTTAACGTTTTGGCGGAGAGCTCCGCCGGGCAGGCGAGCGGCCCCCTGCTCCTGCCAACGGACGCCGCTCCCCGCGAGCCGGGGGGCCCGATGGGTCAGACTGTGGCGGAGCCGCAGTTGCGCCACGTCGCCGTGGCAGACGAAGGGACGGACGAGGCTGCCCTCGGCGTCGTCCTACCTGCTGGCGAGCAGCTCTTCCAGGCCCTGTTCGACGGCGACGTCGGCCACCTCTTCGACCGCGCGCGCGGCGAGCTCGACGGCATGGCGGGCCGCGGTCTGCGACTGCGCCTCCATCTCGATCCACGCGATCCGCGCCTGCGGCGGTTGGGCCATTTCCCCTGGGAGCGGCTGCGCTGCCCCGTGACCCGCTCCTGCCTCGCTCTCGACCGCCGTACGCCGGTGGTGCGCTGCCTCGACGCCTTGCAGACCACCCGCGTGCCGCCGCTGGCGCCGCCGCTGCGCGTACTGGTCGTCGCGGCCTCTCCGCGGACCGCGGACGGGCTTGAGCTGGGAGAGGAGTGGCGCCGGATCGCCACGGCGCTTAAACGCCTGGACGGCGTCAAGCTCGAGACTCTCGAGCACGCCACCCGCAAGAGCCTGCGGCAACGGGTACGGGAGAAGGCGTTCCACATCGTCCACTTCATGGGGCACGGCGATTTCGACGAGGCGAGCGCCGAGGGCTCACTGCTCCTGGAGGGGCCGGACGGCCAGACCGATCCGATCTCGGGAGACTCCCTGGCCGCGCTCTTCAGCGGCCCGGAGAAGCCCAACCTGATCGTCCTCAACGCCTGCGACACCGCGCGGGCTACCGACCAGCCGGACCTCGACCCCTTCGCCGGGGTGGCCGCCGCGCTCCTCCTCGAAGGGGTGCCCTCGGTCCTCGCCATGGCGCAGCCGGTCGACGACGGGGCGGCCGTCGAGCTCGCTGAGGAGCTCTATCGGCGGATCGTCCTCGGCGACCCGCTCGAAGCCGCCGTGGTCGAGGCCCGTCTCGCGCTGCGCACCAGCGATCCCGATCCGGAGAGCTGGGCGATCCCTATCCACTTCGTGCGGCCCTCCGCGCCGGACCTGCCGCCTGTCGTGGTCGCGGCCGAGAAGGCCGCGGAACGGCCGGCCGCGGCGGCGCCAGCGGCCCCGGTGTTCACTTCGTCGATTCAGGCCGGCCACATCGGGGAGGTGAGCCAGTACCAGGGTCAGATCCGGATCGAGAACGGCAAGCCGGTCAACCGATGAGCGAGGTACGGCGATGAGCGAAGCGGCTCAAGAGATCACTGGATCGGCTGCGTCGGGCGTGGCGGACGGCGCACCGACGCCTCCCCTGCCAGGAGGTCCGAGTGTGGGGGATGGTCCGCCGGCTCCTCCTCTCACGTCGGGAGCCCGGCTGGAAGACGATGCTGGAGGGAATTGCGCGGGAGGGCAGCCGCCCGGTGGGAATACGGCAAGGATAGAGGCCTCAACCGTTGGATCCGCGCAGACCTATCAAGCTCAGCAAAATGTCATTAACAACAACAACTATTGGCCCGACGCCAAGTCAGCGGCGGCACCGCGGCAAGACAAACCGTTCGAGGACCCTCTCGAGCCGCTGCCCAGGCGCCCCGACGCGCTCAAGAACCTGCAGGTCGAGATTCCGGCAGAGCTCGCCCGCGGTCCTGAGACACACCGCGTCATCCTGATCTCGTCGTTCCGGCAGGAGATCTCGGTCGCGGCGTCCTACTCTCTGATCGAGAGCACCAGTCTGAGCTCCTATACGGCACAGGCTCTCGTCCTCGACAACG
>DASSNA010000340.1:0-6933 GCA_035688445.1 Solirubrobacterales bacterium
GACGCTGACCCGCCGTTTCGTCGACGCGGCGGCGGGTGCCGGCGGGCCGCGACGCACCCGTATCTGGGAGACCCGCAAGACGCTCCCGGGCCTCCGCGCGCTCGAGAAGGCCGCGGTGCGCGCCGGTGGCGGAGCGAACCACCGAGGAAATCTGTCGGACTGGGTGCTGCTCAAGGACAACCACTTGACCGTGCTCGGAATCGAGGACGCGGTGCGCCGGGCGCGCGAGCGTTGGCCGGCGCGAACGGTGCATGTGGAGTGCGACTCGCTCGACCAAGTCGAAGAGGCATTGCGCGCCGGTGCCGATGCGCTGCTGCTCGACAACATGACCCCGGACGAGATGAAGACGGTCGCAGCCCTGCGCGACGAAATCGCCGGCGATCATGAAATCGCGCTCGAGGCCTCCGGTGGGGTCACCCTCAACAACGTGCGGGAGATCGCCGAGACCGGCGTCGACTTCATCTCTATCGGGGCGCTGACGCATTCGGCGGCGGCGCTGGATTTCTCGATGTTGCTCGAAGCCGCTACTTGAGCAGTTTCGATAGGCGACGGTCCTTGAGGACGCGGCCGCCGGTTTGCTCCGTCGGGCAGTAGTTCGTTTGGTGCTCGGAGAAGAAGACGGCCTCGATGGTGGTGCCGCAGCGGGGGCAGGGGTTGCCCTCGCGTTTGTGGATCTTCAGGGGCATCGGCATTTTGTCGGGGACCTCGGGGCCGATCGTCGCCTCGTAGTGGTCGATCGCGTCGCCGAGGACGTGGAGGGCGGTATGGAGGCATTCGACCTCGTCGGGGTCCAACTCGGAGCCTTTCTTGAACGGGGAGAGCTTGGCCTCCCAGAGGATCTCGTCTACCCAGGAGCGGCCGATGCCGGCGATGTCCGCTTGGTGGCGCAGCAGCGGGTGGAGGTGGCGGGGTTGGTCGATCGCGGCGGCGAGCACTTCGAGTGGGGGAGGGGGCCAGGCTTCCGGGCCAAGGCGCGCGACCATCTCGTCGGCGTCGACCGCGTCGGTCGGCAGCAGCTTCGCCAGGGCTCGCTGCTTGGTGCCGGTCTCGCGCAGCCGCAGCTCGCGCCCGTCGGTAAGCCGAACCAGGACCCGCGAGGCTTTGTCCCGCAGCGAGGCGCGCTTGTCGAAGACCCGCAGCTTGCCCGCCGACATCAGGTGGATCAGCAGCGCCAGGTCGCCGAACTCGACCACCGGCATCTTGCCGACCCGTCGCACGCCCGTCACTTCGCGCCCAGTCAGCGCCTCGAGCGGCGGATCGAAGGTTTTCATCACGTTCATCCCCGGCGCCAGCGCCGATTCCACCTCGCTGCCGGCCAGGGCGGCGCCGAGGCAGCGGGCGACGATCTCGACCTCGGGCAGCTCCGGCATCCCAAGAAGGCTACGGGGCGCTTTTGTCAACCAGTGGTTTGCAAAAGCGCCACGCCCACTCGCTTGCTCCTTTAGACTCTCTCTACGTTCATTCGACCGGTTCCGGACCCAGTCCCGCCGGCGAACATCAGGAAAGGAAGGGCTCATGCAGGAGCTCCCGACGATCCAACCAACTTTCGGACAGGAACTGAGCCCGGAGGAAATCGCTGAGATCAGCGATGAAGTTCGTGCGCTCGCCGAGCAGCGCAACGCGGTCATCCTCGCCCACAATTACCAGCTGCCCGAGATCCAGGACGTCGCCCACTACCTCGGCGACTCGCTCGGGCTCTCGCGCCAGGCGGCCGAGACCGACGCCGAGGCGATCGCCTTCTGCGGCGTCCACTTCATGGCCGAGACCGCCTCGATCCTCTCGCCGCAGAAGAAGGTCCTGATCCCCGACCTCGACGCCGGCTGCTCGCTCGCCGACTCGATCACCGCCGAGCAGCTGCGCGCCTGGAAGGCCGAACATCCCGGCGCCCTGGTGGTGATGTACGTCAACACCTCGGCCGAGGTGAAGGCGGAGACCGACTACTGCTGCACCTCCTCCAACGCGGTCCAGATCATCCAGCACATCTGGGCCGAGCACGGCGCCGCGACCGAGATCCTCTTCGGCCCCGACATGTGGCTGGGCGCCTTCGTCGAGCGCGAGACCGGCCTGGTCGACGAACCCGAGCGCCGCGGCAACTTCCACATCTGGGACGGCGAGTGCCACGTCCACGCCGGGATCAAACCGCTCGACATCGCCCGCACCCGCGAAGAACACCCGAACGCCGAGTTTCTGATCCACCCTGAGTGTGGCTGCTCGACCCAGGCGATGGAGTACGTCGCCGCCGGCGACATCGACCCCGAGGGCGTGCACATGCTCTCCACCTCGGGGATGCAGCGCCACGTCGAAGAACACCCCGACGGCGAGTTCATCGTCGCCACCGAGAACGGGATGCTCTACCCGCTACAGCAGGCGGCGCCGGGGGCTCAGCTGATCGAGGCCAACCGGATGGCCTTCTGCAAGTACATGAAGATGATCACCCTCCCGAAGCTGCGCGACTCGTTGCGGGAGATGAAGTTCGAGGTCAGCGTGCCGGCGCAGATCGCCGAGCGGGCACGGATCCCGATCGAGCGCATGGTCGCGATCGGTTAGGCGCGGCTGACGCGCCGCCGAAGCTTTCAGGCAGTTTTTAGCTGCCTTTTCCCTTCCTTTGCCGAACGCGGAGCAAGCTGTCTCCGTATTCATCGGAAAGGAAGGACCATGACCAACCGCAGAGCAAAAATCGCCGCCGGCGCCACCGTCGTCGGGCTGGCTGCCCTCGGCGGGGTCGCCCTCGGGACCAACCCGGGGATGCCGGTCTCGCAACAGGTAGCCAGCAACGGTGGCGCCCCAGGGGTCGTCACCAGCGCCAGCGGCGCCGCCACGTTGCCGAGCACCCAGAACGTCGCCCTGCACAGCAAGCAGGCGCCGATCGTGACCCGCGCCAGCGGCGGCGGACTCACTCCCAAGGAGGACGACTGATCGTGATGCAGACGAAGACGCGAGTGCTGGTAGTAGCCAACCGGACCGCCGACTCACCGGACCTGATCGCGGAGCTGCGCCGGCGGACAGAGCACGCTCCTGCCAGCTTCACCCTGCTTGTGCCGGCGGTGCCGCATGGCCTCGCCTGGGCGGCGGACATGAAAGCGGGCTGGTCCGAGGCGGTTGAACGGGCCGAGCTCGCCGCCGCCTCGATCAGACAGGAAGGCCTGGAGCTGGATGACGTGATCGTCGGGGATCCTGATCCCTTCGCCGCGGTCGGCGACGTCCTTCACGCCCGCGAGTTCGACGAGGTGGTGGTCTCGGTGCTGCCCCGCGGCCTCTCGAAATGGCTCGCGCTCGGCCTGCCAGCCCGCCTGCGCCGCTCGATCGACCTCCCGGTCAGCCAGGTGACCGCCCATCCCCGGCAGGCGCGCGAACCCATCGCCGCCTGAGCTCAGTCGTCACCGTCTGGGCTGCTGCCGCCGTGGTCGTCGCTTCCGTGTTCGGCCGGGGGTACGACGGTTTCTTCAGAGGGAGGGATGGTTTCTTCGGGAGTGGTCGTCGTCGACGTTTCTTCCTCCGGGCCCTGGTGCCCCCCGTGTCCGTGTGACTTTTCGCCGCCGGGCACTTTCAGCGAGGGCGCCAGCGTGTCGCCGGCGGAGACCGATTCGGAGGCGATTCCGATCTGCTGGCTGGTCAGATTGGCGGCGGCGACCGCAACCCCGATCGCGATCGCGAGGCCGGCGAGCGCGAGCAGCACCCACTTGGCGCTTGCCGGCAGCCTCATGAGCGCACCTCCGCGAGGGAGAGTTCGATCGTGGCGGCAAGGCCGCCGCCTTCGCGGTTGCGCAGGCGCACCTCGCCGCCCCATTGGCGGGTCAGCTCGCGGGCGATCGCCAGCCCCAGACCGGTTCCCTTGGCGCCACGCCGGCCGGCGCTGCCGCGGCTGAAGCGCTCGAAAACCGCCTCCTCCTCGCCAGGGGCGAGGCCGGGCCCCTCGTCGAGCACGGCGATGCAGCCCGGCGTCGCTTCGATCCACACCGTCGTCCCCGCCGGTGAGTAGCTGAGGGCGTTCTCGACCAGGGCGTCGAGCGAGCGCTCGAGGTCCGGTGCCGCGCACCAGCCGTCGGCGGCCCCGCCGACGGCGGCGACCTCGATCTTGATCCCCCGATCCTCCGCGCTCGCCCCCCAGCGCTCGGCCGCGCGACGGGCGGCCAGGGCCAGGTCGACCCGCTCGCCGGGGAGTTCATGCTCACCGGCGCGGCTGAGGATCAGTAACTCGTCGACGATCAGCGAGAGGCGGTCGATCTCGCCCATCGCCGCGCCGAGCTCGCGCTCGACCGCGCGGTCGCCGCGGAAGCGTTCGGCCAGGGCCTCGAGGCGCAGGCGCAGTCCCGTCAGCGGCGTCCGCAGCTGGTGCGAGGCGTCGGCGACGAAGTCCTGCTGCACCCGCAGCAGCCGCTTGATCCGCTGCGTCATCTCGTTGAAGGTGCGCGAGAGCGAGCGCTGCTCCTTGCTGCCCTCGACCGCAACCGTGGTGTCGAGATCGCCGCCGGCGACGCGGCGGGCGGCGCTGTCGAGGCGGCGGATCGGCCGCGCGATCTGCTGGGCGATCAGGGCGCCAGCGATCACGCCCAAGGCGAGGACGACGGCGGCGAGGGCGGCGACGTCGAGGATCGACGTCTTCACCGCCCGGTTGACCGCGTCGACGCTCTGGGTGACCCGCACCGCCCCCCGCGGGCGGGCGTGCTCGAGGATCGGCACCGCGGTGGCGAGGATTTCGGTGCCGAGGGTTTCGCTGTTGCGGGTGATCTGCTCGGCGTGGCCGTGCAGGGCGCTGTCCACCTCGGGCCGGTCCTCGTAGCTGCGCCCGAGGGTCGTGCCGGCGGAGTCGGCCAGCAGGCGCCCGCTCGCGTCGACGACGATCACCCGGCCGCGCACGCTTTCGGCCGAGCGCTCGACCAGCTTGCGCAGGACCTGCGGCTGCGGTGGGTTGACCAGCTCCGAGGCGGTCGTCGCCACCACGTCGGCCTGGCTGCGCGCCTGGCTCTTCACCTCGGAGTCGACGCGATCACGCAGGCTCAGCGCCAGCGGCACGCCGAAGGCGATCAGCGCCAGCAGAAGTACGTAGGCCAGCGCCAGCAGGAGGGTCGCTCGGAGGCTTATTCCTCGTCCTCCGGCGCGGCGAAGCGGAAGCCGACGCCCCGCACCGTCTCGATGTAGGTCGGGTCGGTGGAATCGTCGTCGAGCTTGCGCCGCAGCCAACCGATGTGGACGTCGAGGGTCTTGGTCGAGCCGAACCAATTCGTGTCCCAGACCTCCGACATCAGGTCCTCGCGCGTGACGACGCGGCCGGCGTTGCGCATCAGCATCGCCAGCAGGTCGAACTCCTTGCGCGAGAGCTCCAGCTCCTCGCCGCGGAAGCGGGCGATCCGCGCCGCCGGGTCGAGCTCCAGCTCGCCGACCTGTACCGGCTTCGCAGCCGCGCCGTCGCCGTTGCGGGGGGCGCTGCGGCGCAGCACGGCGCGGATGCGGGAGATCACCTCGGCCGCGCTGAACGGCTTCACCACGTAGTCGTCGGCGCCGAGCTCGAGGCCGACGATCTTGTCCATCTCGGTGCCCCGCGCGGTCAGCATCACGATCGGCACGTCGGAGGTCCGCCGCAGCTCGCGGCAGACATCGCGGCCGTCGCCGTCGGGGAGGGCGAGGTCGAGCATCACCAGGTCGGGTGCCTCGGAGGCGGCGAGCTCAATCGCTCCTGCCGCGGTTCCGGTCACCACTGCCTCGAAGCCGGCGCGCCGCAGCGCCTCGGCGAAGGGCTGGGAGATCGACTCCTCGTCCTCGACGACAAGGATGCGGCCGCCTGGCGAGTGACTTCTCATGGGACCACTGTAAGGCCAAAAAAGGCGGTTTCGCACCCCTTGAGCGAGGTTTTGCCAGTCCTTTACCCGGCGCTTTCCGGCTCTTGCACCGGCCCCCCGCACACTGCTCTCGCAAGCTTCCAAAGAGGGGGAAACGCCGTGAGGAACATCAAGACGAAAATCGCGACCGGGGCCACCGTGGTCTTCCTCGGCGGGCTCGCGGGCGTAGCACTGAGCCAGGGAGGGAAGGCGCCGAGCAAGCAGGTGGCTGACATCAAACCCGTCGTCCACACCAAGGTGATCCGGCGCACGATCCACGTCACCAAGCACGCGAAACCGAAACACCCGGTCGTGGCCGGCGGTGTCGGCTATGGCAGCTCCAGCGCTGGCTCCTACGGCAGCGCCACTACCGGCGCATCTTCGTCCGGCTCGTCTTCTTCCTCGTATGGTTCTTCGCCAGTCTCGACCGGCAGCAGCGGGGCGTCCGCTCCCTCTGGCGGTGGCGGTGGCGCTCCAGTCTCGACCCACAGCAGCGGCGGCGGCTCGGGTCACGGCAGCGGCGGTCATAAGCCTGTCTCAACCCACAGCAGCGGCGGTGGCTCTCACGGCGGCGGTGGTGGGGGAGGCAAGCCTGTCAGCACCGGTTCCAGCGGCGCCAGCGGCGGCTCGGGTGGCGGTAGTACGCCGGTCACCACGGGCTCCAGCGGCAGCTCTGGCGGCGGCAGCACCACCCCGGTCACCACCGGCTCGAGCGGTGGCGGCGGCGGTGGCGGCGAGGTCGAGCACGGTGACGGTGGCGGCGGTGGTGGCGATGACTGAGGCCACCACCCCAAAACGCGCCCCTGCGGGGCACACCCGCTCGGCGCGGATCTACTGGGTCTCGGTCCTGCTCTTTACGGCCCTCTTCGCCTTCCTCACCTACACCTTCATTGCCGAGCAGGCGCCCACGCCGCGGCCGGTGGTGCAGGTGCGCAAGGTGATTAAGCGCCGCGTCATCACCACGATCGTCCCGACTCCCGGCCAGAACAGCGTCAGTACCGGCCCTGTCAGCAGCAGCGGCTACACGGCCGCTGCCGAACCCGTCACCACCGGTGCTTCGTAAAGGATTTGAGATGAGCGAACACGACCTCACTTTCGACGCGATGGGTAGCCACGT
>DASSNA010000345.1:0-4073 GCA_035688445.1 Solirubrobacterales bacterium
GGCATGCCGCGGCTGGTGTCGGGCGGGAAGTAGGTGCCGCCATAGAAGGGGATGCCGTCGGGGTCGAGGAAGACCGTCATCGGCCAACCGCCGTGGCCGCTGATCGTCTGCACCGCCTCCATGTAGATCGCGTCGACGTCCGGGCGCTCCTCGCGGTCGACCTTGACGCTGACGAAGTGCTCATTCATGTAGGTGGCGGTCTCGGGGTCCTCGAAGGACTCGCGCTCCATCACGTGGCACCAGTGGCAGGCCGAGTAGCCGACTGAGAGCAGGATCGGCTTGTCCTCTTCGCGCGCTCGCTCCAGCGCCTCTGGTCCCCACGGGTACCAGTCGACGGGGTTGTCCTTATGCTGGAGGAGGTAAGGGCTGGTCTCTTGAGCGAGGCGGTTTGGCACCTCTTGAACCTACCCGGGGACAGGCAAATCGAGTTTTAGGCAGGCCGGCTCCCTGAAACTTGGGTCGATCGCGCAGTTTGCGAGCCGGTAACTGCTCCTCTGCGGGTAACCCAATACCGTCATCTTGATGCAAAATAACCCTGGAACCAGTCTCCGCGATCCCGTGGTTGATGCCGTGCTCGGCAAGCTGGGGCCTGACGACCGGGCTGTCGTCCAGGGCGCGCTAGAGCGGGCCGAGAAGACCGAGGCAGAGTTGCGCTATCTCGCCGACCACGACTCGTTGACCGGGCTGCTCAACCGGCGTCGATTCCGCGCCGAGCTCGATCAGCACGTCTCCTTCACCGCTCGCTACGGCGGTCGCGGTGCAGTGATGGTGATCGATATCGACGAGCTGAAGAAGGTCAACGACGGGCTCGGGCATCAGGCCGGCGACACCCTGATTCGCCTCGTCTCAGAGGCCCTGCGCGAACGCGTCCGCACCACCGACATCGTCGCCCGCCTCTCCGGCGACGAGTTCGCGGTGCTGATGCCGCAGACCGACGCCGCCGGGGCACTCCAGTTGGGCGAGGACCTGCGAGCCCAGCTGGCCGACGGGTTCCCGCTCAACTCTGAGATCAGCGGCGCCACGATCAGCGCTGGGATCACGATGTTCGGCGGTCAGCAGGAGACGGCAGCCGAATCGGTGCTCGTCGCCGCCGACAAGGCGCTCTACCAGGCCAAGGAAGAAGGCCGCAACCGGATCGTCCTCTTTCACAGTCCCAGCGAGAGCGTCGGCAATCCGCGCCTGACCCAAACGATCAGCGCCAGGATCCGCGACGCGCTCACCCAGAACCGGCTTCGCCTTGCCACTCAGCCGATCCGCAGTCTCGCCTCCGGCGGGATCGAGCGCTACGAGCTGCTGCTGCGGATGACCGGCGACGAAGGCGAGTTGCTGCCGGCCTCCTCGTTTATCGAGGTTGCCGAGCGCTCCGGAATGGTGCAGGAGCTCGACCGCTGGGTCGTCGCCCGGGCGCTGGAGCTGATCGCCGAGCGGCAGCGGACGGGGGAGCCGGTCTCCCTGCACGTGAACATCTCCGGCGCCTCGATGACCGACCTCTCGGTGCTCGAATTCATCGAACGGCGCCTCGATGAAGGCGAGGCCGATCCCGCCCGCTGCACCTTCGAGATCACCCAGACGGTGCGGGTCGAGGACTACGACACCGCCGGCGCCTTCGCCGACCGCCTCACCGAGTTCGGCTGTGAATTCGCGATCGACGATTACGGTGCCGGCTTCGGGCCCTTTGCCTACCTGAAGAAGGTTCCCTTTGACGTAATCAAGATCGATGGGGCCTTCATCCGCGACATGGCCCGCAACGACGCCGACCAGCTCGTCGTCAAGGCGATCGTCGAGATCGCCCGTGGCCTCGGCAAGCGCACGATCGCCGAGTTCGTCGAGGACGAGGGCACGACGAAGATGCTGCGCGAGTACGGCGTCGACATGGCCCAGGGCTACCACCTCGGCAGGCCCGTGGACGCGGCCGAGGGGCTAGCCGTTCCGTAGCTCGGTGCGCTTGATCTTGCCGCTGCTGGTCTTTGGCAGCTCGGCAGTGAACTCGACGATGCGGGGGAACTTGTAGGGGGCGGTCTCGCGTTTGCAGTGCTCCTGCAGCTCGCGGGCGAGTTGATCGCTTGGCTCGCGATCGCGGGGGACGACGATCGCTCGGACGACGGCGCCGCGCTCCGGGTCGGGGGCGGCGACCGCGGCGGCGTCGGCGACGGCGGGATGGGAGAGGAGGGCGGACTCGACCTCGGTCGGGCCGATCCGGTAGCCGGAGGAAAGGATGATGTCGTCGCCGCGGCCCTCGAAGAAGAGGTAGCCGTCCTCTTCGCGGACGAGGTCGCCGGTCTGCCACCACTCGCCCTCGAAGCGCTCTCCGTCGAGGTAGCGGGAGAAGAAGGTGGGGGAGGAGCTGGCGAGCAGCTGCAGTTCGCCGTCGACGATGCGGGCCTCGATCCCCGGCAGCGGTTTGCCCATCGAGCCCTCTCGGACGGGGTCGCCGACGAGGTTGCCGCTGACGTGGCCGGTCTCGGTCTGGCCGTAGCCGTCGGCGGGCTCGAGGCCGGTCGCCTCGCGGAAGGCGCTGATCGTCTCCGGGTCGAGCGGCTCGCCGGCGGAGACCATCCGCCGCAGCGCCGGCAGCGGCCGCAGCGCCGTGCGCTTGGCGAGCATGCGGTACTCGGTCGGGGCCTGGCAGAGGACGTTGACGCCGAGCGCCTCGGCGAAGTCGAGCCGCTCGGCCGGCTCGAAGCGGCCGTCGTGGATGACCGCGGCGGCGCCAGTGAGCCAGGGGGCGAGGAAGACGTTGCGGGCCGACTTCGACCAGCCGGTCGCAGTCGTGCACCAGGCGAGCTCGCCCTGGCGCGACCCGAACCAGTGCTCGGCCTGGGCCTGCTGGCCGAGCAGGTAGCTGTAGCCGTGGACGACCCCGCGCGGCTCACCGGTGGTGCCCGAGGTGAAGACGATCAGCGCCGGGTCCTCCGGGCCCATCTCTTCGACTGGGGCAGGGGTCTCCTGCGGCTGATCCTCATCCATTACCGCGGCAACATCACCCATCGTCATCAGCGGCACGCCGCCGGGCATCTCCTCCAGCAGCGCCTCCTCACCGACGCAGAGCTTCGGATCAGCGGCGGCAACCCGGTGCTCCAGGTCATGCCGCCGCAGCATCGTGCTGCAAGGCAACGCCACCGCCCCCATCCGCCAACAAGCAAGCAAGCTCAGCACCCACTCAATCCGATTCCCCACCAACGTCATCACCACATCCCCCCGCCCCACCCCCCGAGCAGCAAAAGCACCCGAAAGCCCCGCCGATTTAGCAATCAGTTCCCCGAAATACCAATCCCGCCGGTTTGCTTCTGCATCAACGGAAACGATCCCCAGCCGCGAGGCTGGGGATCGCTCCATCAAGTCCTCGATGAGGTTCACGCGCCGCAACCTACACGCCCGCCGAGCGTCTATCTGGCGATCACGTGCTACATCTACCTTTTCTCAGTCGTGGCACCACCGTCCCGGGTTTCAACCCCTGGTGGATATCCGTTGTCGTCAGGTTTTGGATCGTCCTGCACGATTTCACCTCCCTGCCAGGTCTACGGTCCAGAGAATGACCTCCAGCGCAAGGGCGCAGCATTGGATCTGAAGCAAGATCGCCAGTGGAGTCATCTTCTTCTGGGTGTTATCAAGGTGATTACTGAGACTCCTGGCGGCTTTTTCGCTGATCTTGGTTGGGGTCTCTCCGCGCTCACGGTTGCTCAAGATGCCCTTTGGGTCCAAGCCGAATGCAAAGCGGGCTCTCAAGGGAAAGAAGATGATGACGCCGGGCACCACTACCCCAAGTACGAAGGCGAGAATTGCTAACCAACTCAGACCTCGGAGCTCAGGGCCAATGGCCTGAGCGAAGAAGGGTGGTTGCCAGCACAGCTACGGTGAAGATCGTGGCTGCCCGCTGCCGGAAATCGTCTAGTGCGGCACTCATCCGGTCCGCTTCCCGTTGAGCTTCCGAGAGAGCCAGGCGGGCGCGCTCTGCCGCGGTCGAGTTCTCGTTGACCATCTACCCAGTCTTGCCGGGATGGCAGACAGAGAGACGACCACATGCCTGTGGGAGAAGTTGAAGTCGTGTCGAGTTTGTTGCCGTATGGGCAACA
>DASSNA010000346.1:0-2662 GCA_035688445.1 Solirubrobacterales bacterium
GTTGAGGACGAGGACGAGGTGGTAGACGAAGGTGGGGTTGGAGCTGAGGTTGACCAGGGGCGCGATCAGCAGCGAGTAGCCGCCGCGGTAGAAGGGCGCCTGTTCGAGCTGGCCGGCAGCGCCGCCGGCGAGGACTCGGGCGTTGGTCAGATAGCCGACCTCATCGGCGACGAGGACCGGGCCGGTGCGGAAGAGAGAGAGGATCAGGCGCGCAATGAACAGCACAAGAGTGCCGGCCAGAAGCCGGATCCGCAGGGACTGGTTCATTTCTCCTCTGTAAACGGAGGGGAACTGGCCCCGTCAGGGCTTAGTTGAGATATTCAGTTCGATCGCGCGCGCTGGTTCTCGATTGCCGCCTCGTAGGCCTCCTCGTAGCGCGGCATGATCGCAACCGGGCTGAAGTCCGCTGCCCGTTGCTTTGCTGCCGCTCCGAACCGCGCACGCAGCTCTTCGTCAGCGATCATTTTCCGCAGCGCCTCGACCAGGGCGGTCCGGTCATCTGGCGGGACGAGGAAGCCGGTCTCGCCGTCGACGACGATGTCGCGGAGGCCGCCGATGTCGGAGGCGACGATCGGTTTCCCGGCGGCCGCCGCCTCGAGGGCGACGAGCCCAAACGGCTCCGGCCAGAGCGAGGGGGCGACGGAGAACAGCGAGCGCCGCAGCGCCTCGATCGCCAGCGCGTGCGGCCAGGCGCCGAGCGGGTGCACGCCGGGCCGCTTTGTCAGCTCCGGCAGGTAGCAGCGGCCAACCAGCACCAGCGGCGGCGGGTCCTCGAGTCGGGCGTAGGCCTCGGCTAGGTGCCAGGCCCCCTTGTCCTCGGTCGCGTCGCCGAAGAAGAGGATGAAGGGCTCGTCGGGAAGTTGGGCAAGACGCGGGTCCTCACTCGGCGGATCAGGTAGCCCGGCGATGAAGTTGGGGATCACCCGTGAGGTCTCGTTCCCGCCGATGCGGCAGAGCTCCTCGACGGTGGTGCTGACCGGGAGGAAGACGTCGACCGCACGCCGCAGTTTCGTTTCGCGGCCGCGGACGCCAAATGCAGTCACCAGTCCCTTGGCCAGGCCGTAGTGCTGGCCGGCGCAGAGCTGGCACTTAACCGGCGCTGGCCCCGAGCAGAGGTGGTCCTTGCGGCGCAGGCGCTTGGTCGCGCAAATCAGGCCGTAGTCGTGCAGCGAGAGGGCGAGGGCGCTGTGAGCTTCGCGCGCAAGGGGCAGGTAGGAGTGGACGATCCAGTTGTGGGCATGGATGACCTGCGGGCGCTCGCGCCGCAGCACCCGCTGCAGGTCGAGGACCGTCTCGGGATCGGGGGCGGGCGGTGCATGCCGTCGCTCCGCGTCCTGGTTGGAGCGGGTGATCCGGTAGCTGGTGCTGCGCAACGTGTGCACCTGCGCCCCGGCGATCTCGCCGGGGGTGATGTCCCCTGGCTGCTGCAGCGTTGCGATCGACACCTGGTGTCCGCGTGCGACCAATTCGCGGCTCAATTCCTCAACTACACGCTCTTCGCCGCCGACGATTGGGGCGAAGGACTGGGCCAACATCATGATTCGCATCGCTGAAGACTCGCATGAGGAGGGGCGGCTGGAATGCCACAATCCGGCCGTGCCGAGTCAGCCGCCCACGATCTCGGTGGTCATCTGCGCCTTCACCCGCGAACGACTTGAGGTGATGAGCGAAGCGATCGCCGCCCTGCGCGTCCAGACGCTGGCGCCGCACGAGGTCGTCTTGGTGATCGACCACGCCCCCGAGCTGCTGGAGGAGGTGCGGCAGCTCTGGCCGGATCTGAAGATCGTCGCCAATCGCGAGCGACGGGGTCTCTCAGGGGCGCGCAACACCGGCGTCGCCGAGGCAAGTGGGGAGGTCGTCGCCTTCCTCGATGACGACGCGATCCCCGCTCTCGATTGGCTCAAGCGCCTCGCCGCGGTCTACGCCGATCCGAACGTGCTCGGCGCCGGGGGCACCGTGCGGCCGCGCTGGCTCGAGGGCAAGCCCGCCTGGTTCCCGCCCGAGTTCGACTGGGTGGTTGGTTGCACCCATTCGGGCATGCCGCAGCAGCTGGAGCCGGTGCGCAACTTGGTCGGGGCGAACATGTCCTTCCGCCGCGTCACGCTGCTCGAGGTCGGCGGCTTCAGCCACGACCTCGGCCGGGTCGGGACGCTGCCGGTCGGCTGCGAGGAGACCGACCTCAGCATCCGTGTCCACCAGCGCTGGCCCGCGGCGGAGATCCTCTACGACCCCGAGGCGAAGGTCGAACACGTGGTGCCGCCGGCGCGGGGGAAGGTGAGCTACTTCCTCGACCGCTGCCGGGCGGAGGGGCGCTCGAAGGCAGTGCTGACCGGGATGGTCGGCAGCGACGACGGGCTCTCCTCCGAGCGCTCCTACGTGCGGCGGACGCTGCCGCTTGGCTTCCTCCGCGACCTCGGTGCGGTGTTTCGCGGTGACGTCGGCGGCCTCGGCCGGGCGACGATGATCGTCGCCGGCCTCGCCGCCACCAGCGTCGACTACTTACGCGTCCGCTCCGGCCTCGCCAAGCCGGATGAGACTGAGAGTGCCCATCCCAGCGCCAACGGCGGCGCGCCGCGGGTGTTGATGGTGACCCCGCGCAGCCCGCTAGCCCAGGGCGGGGTGGAGCGGCACGTGATGGAAGTGAGCCGGCGGATGGCGGCGG
>DASSNA010000349.1:0-4570 GCA_035688445.1 Solirubrobacterales bacterium
GGAGTTGGCGGGGCTGATTCGGGAGTCGGAGTGCACGGTCGCGCTGACCGGGGCGGGGGTCTCGGTTCCGTCTGGGATACCCGACTTCCGCACGCCGGAGACGGGGCTCTGGGCGAAGGTCGACCCGATGGAGGTCGCCCACATCGACGTCTTCGAGCGCGACCCCGAGCACTTCTGGTCCTACTACCGGCCGCGCTTCCAGTCGCTGGGTGACAAAGAGCCGAACCGTGCCCACGAGGCGCTGGCCGAGCTCGAGCGGCGGGGGTTGATCGAGGGCGTGATTACGCAGAACATCGACCGCCTGCACCGGGCGGCGGGCTCGCGCGAAGTGATCGAGGTGCACGGCTCGATCGAGACCTCCTCCTGCCGCGAGTGCGGTGCTGCCTTCGGACTCGAGCAGGCTGAGGAGCTCTTCGATGCGCGCGGGGTCGCGATCTGCGCCGAGTGCGGCGGCGCGGTCAAACCAGACGTCGTCCTCTTCGGCGAGTTGCTCCCGGAGGCGGCGATGGCGCGTGCGACCGAACTCGCCGAAGGGGCCGACCTGATGCTCTGCGTCGGCTCCTCGCTGGCGGTTCACCCTGTCGCCGGCCTGCCGCAGCTGACCCTCGCGAACGGTGGCCGCCTGGCGATCATCACCAAAGGCAAGACCCCCTACGACCGCGACGCCGAGCTCAAGCTCGATGGCGAGGTCGACGAGGAGCTCGCCGCCCTTCTCGCCGCTCTCGGCTAACGCGCGGCTATCCCTTGCGCCGCGTCTGAGACGGGTCGCTCGCCCCGGTCAGCGGCACGCCCTGCGCTTCGCACTCGGCGACGACCGTGTCTGAGCGCGGGCTGTCGAACTGTGCCGCGTGGGCGCACTTCGCTTCCGCTTCGGCGCCGCAGCCGCTGATCGTTTCTCCTCCGACGACCCCGGCAACGGTGGCCTTGATGCAGCCCATCGGAGTGGGGGGCGCGCTGTCGCCGGCGGTCGCAATCACGACTGCCAGCATCGCGACGACGGTCACCAAGAGGACGATCGAAGCCGCCTTGATCTCGCGCGAACTTAGTTTGTAGAGCGGCGTCGTCTGCCGCTCGTAATGACCTTCCAGTGGCATGGGCGGAACTTAATCAGCCTCGCTCGCAGGGTGCCACCGCCAGCGGGGAGAAGATCCGGCGCCGATCTTTAGACACTCGTACGTAGTGGCGCAACGGCTGCGGCGGGAGGGTTATGCGGTCCGCGAAGTATCTAACCCGAAAGGAACATCCTCCCTATGGAATGGTTGAGCGAAGGCGCCAATTCGTGGCAGCTCACCGCCGCGACCTTGGTCGGCTTGATGAGTGTCCCCGGCCTGGTCGTTCTCTACGGCGGCGTCATGCAGAAACGCTGGTCGGTGAACTCGATGATGATGGCGTTCGTCGCCTTCGCGATCGTGTTGATCCTCTGGGTCCTGGTCGGCTTCAAGATGGGGTTCGGGGAGCCGATCCACCTCTTTGGCCAGAAGACCGGTTTCTTTGGGAACTTCCTGGGGCAACCCGGGTCGATTCTGAACAGCGGCGACTTACTGAAGCAAGCGCACATACCCGAGCTGGCGGAAGAAGAATTCCTCTTCCCGCAATCGACGCTCGCCTACTTCCAGATCGTCTTCGCGGCGATCACGCCGATCCTGATGTTGGGCTCGGTCCTGGGGCGCTTTAACTTCAAGGCCTGGATCCCGTTCGTCGCGCTCTGGACCTTGCTGGTCTACACGATCAACGCCTTCCTGATCTGGGGCGGTGGCTTCTTCGCCCAGCAGGGAGCGCTCGACTACTCCGGTGGTTACGTGATCCATCTCGCCGCCGGCGTCTCCGGGTTCGTCGCCGCGGCGGTGATCGGACCGCGTCTGCAGCGCGATCGAGAGGTCGACGCGCCAAACAACCTGGCGATGGTCGCGGTCGGCGCCGGTTTGCTGTGGATGGGCTGGAACGGGTTCAACGGCGGTGACTGGTACAGCGCCGGCGAAATCGCCTCCGCCTCGGTGCTCAACACCAACCTCTGCACCGCGGTCGCCTTCCTGGTCTGGGTCGCCCTCGACTACGCGACCGGGCGCAAGCCGAGCCTGATCGGCAGCGTCAACGGGATGATCGTCGGCCTCGTCGCGATCACCCCCGGCGCCGGCTTCGTCAACGGCTGGGCCGCGATCATCATCGGCGTCGTCGCCTCGGCGCTCGTCTATCTGGCGCTCAACTACCTGAGCCGGACGGCGCCGTTCCGCAACGTAGACGACACCCTCGGGGTCGTCTACACGCACGGCTTCGCCGGTGTGGCCGGCGGCCTGCTCGTCGGCATCTTCGCCAACAAGCTGATGGCGGGCGAACACGAAGGCCTGATCTCCGGCGGTGGTCTCCACCTCCTTGGTGTCCAGGCCTACACCGCCCTCTGGGTGATCGTGTTCTCGGCGATCGGCACCTTCATCCTCCTCAAGCTGGTCGGCCTGTTCGTGCCGCTGCGGATGACCGAGGAGGAAATGGAGGCCGGCGACATCGCCGTCCACGGGCACGAGGTGTACCCGTCGGACGTGCCGTCCCTGGGCTACCCGGACGGTGTCCCGGCGCAGAAACCCGCCGCCCAGCCTGCCCCCGCTGGGGGTACCGCGTAAGTCAGGTGGCCGTGCCCGGCGCGCCGATTGCGGCGCGCCGGGCGGCCTGCCACCCTCTTACCGCTCCCACCCTCTCCTTCGGAGGCACATCTAATGGCACTGAAGATCATCGTCTCCTACGACGACACCGATAACGACCGCGACGCTTTGGCGCTCGGTCGTCTGCTCGCCTCCTCTGGCGGCGAGCTGGCGCTCGCCTACGTCCGCCACTCCTTCGGCGAATCGCTCGAACAGCAGCAGGCCGAGGAGCTGCTGGCGCGGGGGGCCGCTTCGGTCGGCACCCCGGACATGCCCAAGCACGTCGTCGTCAACCCGGCCACCAGCGTCGGTCTGACCGAGCTGGCCGAGCAGGAGCAGGCGGACGTGATCGCCTTCGGCTCCGAATACCGGACCGCGGCGGGCCTCGTCAAGCCGGGCATCTCCGCCCACAAACTGCTGCTTGGCGGACCCTCGGCGATCGCCGTCGCCCCGGCCGGGCTCCATGCCGACCCGGTTCTCAGCGTCGGCACCGTTGGCGTCATCGACGAGGGCGACCCGGCGGCGCGTGAAACCGCCACCAGCCTCGCCCAGGCGCTCGGCGCCAGCGTCGCCGACTACGGCTCGGGCCGGATCGACCTCCTCGTCGTCGGCTCGCGCCCGGAGGCGCCGCCGGGCAAAGTCGTCCTCAGCGCCAAAAGCGATTACGCGGTCGAGGACGCCAACTATCCGGTGCTGGTGATTCCGCGCGGGGCCGCGATCGATTTCGCCGCTTCGCCTGCGCCTGCGGCCTGACCTGCGACCGCGCGCTCAGCGCTATCGCTGGATGACCACGATCACGGCCGCGACCTCCGGGTCGCGGCCGTCGGTCTTTCCGGCCAGGTTCTCGAGGTCGACGCTCTGGGCCTGATAGCGCGAGGCCAGGTCGGCCACCGTCTGCACTGCCGAGTCGGCTTCGATCACCAGCGCCGCCGGGCCCGCCTTCTTGCCCCGTGCTTCCTGCGCCGCGTCGAGGATGTCCCTGGTGACCTCTCTGGAGGCCCGCTCCGCGTTGGACCAGCCCTGGCCGAAGGAGAGCTCCGGGTTGCTCAGCTCCGGTCCCTCGAGGATGCGCAGCTCGGTCTGCCGCGGCTCCCAGCGCCGGTCGCCGAGGGCAACCGGCTGCCCCGACAGCCACGGTTCGAGCACGGTCAGCCGTAGCTCCTCGGCGCTGAGGTTAAACGAGCGGGCGTGGTTCAGCCCCGCGCGGACCTCGATGTGGAAAGCCATGGCGAGACCATATCCTCAGGCGCGATGCCGCCTTCGCCACCCACTGCGGTCGTCTTCGACAATGACGGCCTCCTGCTCGACACCGAGTCGGTCTGGACGCGCGCCGAGCAAGACTTGTTCGAGCAGCGCGGGACCGAGTTCACCCCCGCCGACAAGCGCAAGCTGGTCGGGACCTCGGCCGCGATCGCCGGCGGCATCCTCGAAAAGCGGCTGGGCGAGCCGGGGCGGGCGGAGGAGCTGATCGAGGAGCTGAACGTGCTGGTGGTGGCCGAGCTGGAGCGTGGGGTGGAGGCGATGATCGGCGCCCGCGAGCTGCTGGAGCGGCTGCGCGAGCGGGGGACGCCGCTCGCCCTCGTCTCCAACTCGCCGCTGCGCTTCGTCCGCCGCTCGATCGAGCTCGCCGGCTTCCACGAGCACTTCGACGTCGTCGTCAGCGCCCACGAGGTGGCAGCGCCGAAGCCGGCGCCCGATCCCTACCTGGAGGCATGTCGGCGGCTCGGCGTCGAGCCCGGTCCCGAGGTGGTCGCCTTAGAGGACTCGCCGACCGGGGTTGCCGCTGCTCGTGCAGCTGGCCTCACCGTGATCGGGATCCCGTCGATCGAGGGGATCGCGCTGGAGGAGGCGCATCACTTGGCGGAGTCACTGCTGGACGAGGTGGTGGCGCGCCACCTGGTGCTTTAGGGGCTGGGGCGCTGGGGGCGGACGGGGGG
>DASSNA010000351.1:0-3918 GCA_035688445.1 Solirubrobacterales bacterium
CGGCCTCTTCATCGCCTGGAACTTCGTGCCGCTGGTCAGCGATGAGTTCCGCCGCGTCGAGATCGGCTTCCTCCTCGCCGCCGGAGCCCTCTTCTCGCTCCTCTACTGGGTCTACCGCCACCCGCACGCGCGGGCCGAGGACGTAGTCGAGCCAGGCTCCGGCGAGGAACTGGAGCTGCGGGTGGGAATGCTCGACGAGAACGTGTGATCCGGGCACCTGAGGTTTGCCTTCCGGGGTTGCTCTAGGGTCGCCCGATCGGTGCCCATGACGCCCACCTGATCCTGATCGCCGGGGTCCTCCTTGCCGCGGGGATCGCCGGAGCGCTGATCGCCGAGCGGATGCGGGTGCCGGGGCTGCTGCTCTTCCTCGCCCTGGGGATGCTCGCCGGCTCGGAAGGGATCGGCGGCATCCACTTCGACGACACCGAGCTGGCGCGGACGCTGGGGACGATCGCTCTCGTCCTGATCCTCTTCGAGGGCGGCCTCACCGCCGGCTGGTCGGAGATCCGCCCCGTGCTCGGCACCGCCGCCTCGCTGGCGACGGTCGGGACCGCGATCACGGCGGTGATCGCCGGCTTCGCGGCGAAGTTCCTCTTCGGCCTCGGCACCCTGGAAGGGATGCTGGTCGGCGCCGCGATCGCCGCCACCGACTCGGCCGCGATCTTCGCCGTGCTGCGCCGCTCGACCCTGGAGAAGCGGCTCGCCCGCTCGCTCGAGGGCGAGTCGGGGATGAACGACCCGGTCGCGCTGCTGCTGGTAATCGGCTTCATCGAATGGATCCAGCAACCTGGTTACGGAATCGTCGACATGGCCGGCCTGCTGGCGCTGAAATTGAGCCTGGGGGCGGCGATCGGCCTGGCGCTGGGGCGACTCTCGGTGTGGGCCCTCGACCGCGCGGAGTTGCCGAGCGAGGGCATCTACCCCGTAGCGACGATCGCCGTCGACGGCCTCGCCTACGGGCTAGCGGAGGTTGCCCATGGCTCCGGCTTCCTCGCCGTCTACCTAACCGCGCTCGCGCTCGGCTCGGCCCGAATCCCGGCTCGGCGCACGATCGTCGCCTTCCACCAGGGGCTCGGCTGGGTCGCCCAGATCTCGCTCTTCATCCTGCTCGGCCTGCTCGTCTTCCCCGCAAGCCTCGATGACGTTGCGCTCGACGCGCTGGCGCTCTCGGCAGTGCTGATCCTCGTCGCCCGGCCGGTGGCGGCGTTCGCGGCGACGGCCTTTGCGCCCTTCAACTTCCGCGAGCGGCTGATGCTCGGCTGGGCCGGGCTGCGCGGCGCCACCCCGATCTGGCTCGCCACCTTCCCGGTCGTAGCCGGGATCGGCAGCGGCGACGAACTCTTCGCGATCGTCTTCTTCGTCGTCGTCAGCTCGACCCTCGTCCAGGGCGCCAGCTTCGAGCCGCTGGCGGCACGACTTGGACTGACCACCGACGAGCCGGCGCTGCCGCGGCGGCTGTTCGAGTCGGGGCGGATCCGCCGCATGGGCGGCGACGTGATCGCCTACCGGCTGCCGCCTGGAGCGGCCGCGGCCGGGCACCCCGTGCGCGAGCTGGAGCTGCCGCGCGAGGCCCTGGTCAACGTGATCGTCCGCGATGGCAACGCGCTGCCGCCACGGGGCTCGACCGAGCTGCGCGAGGGTGACGAGCTCCACATCCTCGTCCGCAGCGAGCTGCGCGACGAGGTCGAGGCGCTGACCAAGCGCTGGGCGCGCGGCCCGATCGGCAAAGCAGCGCCACCACCACTTCCCCGCCGTGGCGCCTCGCAGGTGTTCACGGTGCGGCCGGCGCGAGGCGATGGCGAGACGCCCGAGGAGGTCGACGGCATCCCCGTCGCCCAGGTCCTCCGAGATCGCGGCGAGCAGGGCGCCTCCCTAGTAGCCCTCGCGGATGGCCGTTACGCAGTTACCGGCGCGGGTCTGATCGCGATCGGCGGTCGGCGCGTTCTGGCCGACTGGTGCGCGCGTCGGGCTGAGCGACCGGATGTGGGCTCCGCAGAGCGGGCTTGGTGGCAGGAGGTCACGGGAGCGTTGATCGCGCGGGGGTGATGGGAGGGGTCGGGGTGTACCTCTCCGGACAACAGCGGGGAGGGTCCGGAGAGGTACACCCCCGGGCCCTATCCACCGGGTGCGTTCTCCACATGCAGGAGATCCTCCGTCGCCTCCTCCTCCATCTGCAAGGTCGTGTGTTCGATTCCGAAGCTCTCTCGGAGGGTCAGCTCGAGCCGGCGGCGGATTAGGTCACGGTCGACTTCCTGCGCCACAACAACGTGAGCAGCAATCGCGCCGAAGCCGGAGGTGACGGTCCAGACGTGGAGGTCGTGGACTGAGCGGACTCCTTGCTCGCTGCAGATTGCGGCGCCTACTGCGTCTACGTCGATATTGGCGGGGGCGGCCTCCATTAGGACGTCTACTGGTTCCTTGATTAGACGCCAGGAGGAGGCGAGGACGAGCAGGGCGATCAGGAGGCCGACGATTGGGTCGACGATGGGCGAGCCGCCGAGGAGGACGAAGGCGCCGGCGATGACGACGCCGAGCGAGCCGAGGGCGTCGGCGGCAGAGTGACGCAGCACGCCCTCGAGGTTGAGGTCCTCGCGCTGGCCGCGGGCGAGCACCCAGGTGGCGGCGAGGTTGCCGGCGAGGCCGAGGGTACCGAGGGCGAGCACGCCCCAGCCGTCGATGCTCGGCGGGTCGGAGAAGCGGCCGATCGCGGCGACGGCGATCGCGATGCTGACGGCGACCAGCAGCAGCCCATTGACCAGGGCCGCCAGCACCTCGGAGCGCTGGTAGCCGAAGGTGCGCCGGCCGGCCGCCGGCAGCGCCGCCAGGCGGGCGGCGAACAGGGCCAGGGCAATCGAGCCGACGTCGGAGACCAGGTGGCCGGCGTCGGCCAGCACCGCCAGCGAGCCGGTGAGGATGCCCCCCACCGCCTCGGCGACAACGAGGCCGGCGTTGATCGCCAGCGCCACCCACATCCGCCGCCGGCTGTCCTCCCGGCGAGCGTCCAGCGCGTGACTGTGGTCGTGCGGCCCGTGCACGCCCCGAGCTTACGCCGCGACCGGCTCCTTTTTGATCGTCTCGTCGGCCACTTCGGCGGCGTAGCCGAGGCGCTCGGCGTATTCGCGGGCCTGCATGCGGGAGATGACCATCCGCTGGATCTCGGCCGTGCCCTCGAACAGCTGGTAGATCTTGGCGTCGCGGAACCACTTCTCCAGCGGGCACTCGGTGCTCTGCGCGTAGGGGCCAACCAGATCCATCAGCGTCGTCGTCGCCCACATCGTCACGTCGCCCGCCTTCAGCTTCGACATCGAGCCCTGGCCGCCGCGCATCGGCACGCCGTTGCGGCCCATCCAGGCGGCCCGCTGAACCAGCAGCCGCGCCGATTCGATCTCGGTGGCGACGTCGGCGAGCGTCTGCTGGACCCGCTGCGCCTGCAGCATCGGCACCCCGCCTTCGCTCTGGCCGTCGAGGTACTCAAGGGTCCACTCGTAGGCGGCCTGGGCGATGCCGAGCGCCGAGGCGCCGACCAGCGGCCGCGTCACCTCAAAGGTCGCGAGCGCGTCGGCGCCGCGCGATTTTTTACCTTCGCGGCCGCGCTGCAGCTTGGCTTCCAGCTTCTCTTCGCCGCCGAGCAGGTTCTCGGCCGGGATGCGGCAGTCCTCGAGCACGACCTCGGCGGTGTGGGAGGCGCGGATCCCGAGCTTGGTCTCCTTCTTGCCCTGGCTGAGGCCGGGGGTGTCCTTGCCGACCACGAAGGAGGCCTGACCGCGGGTACCGAGGGCCGGATCGACGGTGGCGACGACGACGTGGACGTCGGCGATGCCGCCGTTGGTGATGAAGACCTTGGTGCCGTTGAGGACCCACTCGTCGCCGTCGCGCTTGGCGGTCGTCTTCAGGCTCTTGACGTCGGAGCCGGCCTGC
>DASSNA010000003.1:0-5500 GCA_035688445.1 Solirubrobacterales bacterium
AACCCGGTACGCCGGGTTGTCGAAGACGTCCTTGCCGAGTGGCGGGGGCGGGGGAAGTTTCCGCCCGGGCCGACGGACTTCAGCTGGAGCCGCACCCTCCAGGTCAACGGTGAACCGCTGCCACTGTTGCTCGGTGCCTACGAAGAGTTCGGGCCGATCTTCACGATGCGGTTGCTGCACTCGCCGGTCGTCTTCATGCTCGGGCCGGAGGCGAACCATTTCGTCACCGTCGCCCACCCGGAGAACTTTCACTGGCGCGAGTCGAGCTTCGGCGACCTGATCCCGCTGCTCGGCGATGGCCTGCTGACGATCGACGAGGATTACCACGACCGCGCCCGGGCGATCATGATGCCGGCCTTCCACCGCGAACAGATCGAAGCGGCGACGAAGGCGATGGCGATCGAGGCCGATGCTGCGATCGACGCCCTGTCGGTCGGCGAGGTGGTCGACATTTACGAGTGGATGCGCAACCTGGCGATGCGGATCGCGATGCGGGCCCTACTCGGGCTCGACCCCGATGAGGCCGGCAAGGGTGCGGCCGCGGCGCATCACTTCGAGCGCGCCCTTGGCTACTACGGGATCGACTTCCACCTGCGCCTGCTGCGCGGCCCCGGCTCCCCCTGGCGCAAGATGAACCGCTCGCGCGAGGTCCTCGACGAGATCGTCTTCGGCGAGATCGCTCGCCGGCGTGCCAGCCCCGATCCCGACCGCCGCGACATCCTCAGCCTCTTGGTTGGGGCGCGCGGTGAGGCCGGCGAGGAATTCAGCGACCGCGAGATCCGCGACCAGGTGATGACGCTGATGTTTGCCGGCCACGACACCTCGACCTCGACCCTCACCTTCATGCTCCACGAGCTCGCCCGCCACCCGGAGGTGACGCGGCGCCTGCACGAGGAGCAGGACGAGGTCCTCGCCGGCGCTGCCCCCACCGTCACCCAGCTGGAAAAAGAGATGCCCTACCTCGAGATGGTCCTCGACGAGGTCCTGCGCCTCTACCCGCCCGCCTGGATCGGCCCCCGCCGGGCTACCGCTGAGTTCGAATTCGGCGGCTACACGGTGCCCAAGGGCGCCTACGTCAACTACTGCTCTTGGGCCAGCCACCGCCTGCCCGAGGTCTTCCCCGAGCCCGAGGCCTTCATCCCCGAGCGCTTCACCCGCGAGCGCAAGGCGGCGCTGCCGCGCGGCGCCTACGTCCCCTTCGGCGGCGGCTCCCGCATCTGCATCGGCAAGCGCTTCGGTCAGACCGAGGTGAAGCTGGTGGCGACGAAGCTGCTCCAGCGCCTCCGCATCGAGGCCCTACCGGGCCGCACGGTGACGATCCGCCAGATGCCGACCCTCTCGCCGCGAGGGGGTCTGCGGATGCGGGTGCTGGATCGCAGTTGACGGGCGCCTCTTCGCCTACCATCCCCAGACCTTGAGGTGGGGGAGCGGAAAACGGGCGGTCTGGCTCGCGACGAGCCTGATCGCGGCTGCGCTGTTTTTCGCCCCCGCGGCCCCCGCCGCCGTCTACTGGGCCACCGGCAGCACGATTGGGGCTGCCAACCTCGACGGAAGCCAGCTGAACCAGAAGTACTTCAAACCGCCTTTCCCTTCTGATTCGGCCGGCCCGGAATGCGGACTTGCCGTGACCCCGAGCTATCTGTATTGGGTGGGCGCCTTTGGGATCGGTCGGGTGAACCTCGAAGGGCCGGCAGCGCCACAGACGATCGTCGGGGGACTGCAGCGGCCCTGCGGGATCGCGCTCGACGGAACGCACCTTTACTGGGCCAACCGCGAAGCGGGCACGATCGGCCGCGCCAACCTCGACGGCTCCGAACCGAACCCCGCCTTCATCAGCGGCCTCAACGGTCCCTGCAACGTCGCGGTGGGCAACGGCCACCTTTACTGGCTCGGCTGGTCGGGGATCGGCCGTGCCAACCTCGACGGCTCCGAACCTGAATCCGGCTTCGTGGGGACCGTGGGTGGATGCGGCTTGGCAGTCGACTCCAGCTACGTCTACTGGGGCGAGTACGGGTCGATCGGCCGCGCCCGTATCAGCGGCTCCGAACCGCAGCCCGGCTTCATCACCGGGGTGGGCGTGGTGTCCGCCATCGCGCTGGATGCCGGCCACCTCTACTGGGCCGATCAACCCGAAGGGATGTCGTACGCCTCGGTCGGTCGCGCCAACCTCGACGGCAGCGGCGCCCTGCGCTCCTGGATCCCGACCGAATCCTTCGGCCTGGGCGGCGTCGCGGTCGACGCCAGGCCGGCTCCGCTGCCGTTGCCGCTTCCCTCGCAGCCAATTCGGTTCGGTCGGGTGCGGCACAACCTCGAGAATGGCAGCGTTGTCCTCCACGTCTGGGTTCCCGAACGGGGTGAACTGACTCTCGGGGCGCCGAAGCTGGAGTGGAAGGTCCTGAAGGGCCCCGAACCGCCACCCTGGCGCGGTGGCTCGTTCGTTTGGCGACTGAAGGTCTGGCCTGGAGGAGCGAGCGCCAAGGCGAAACGCATTCGCGCCAGCCTGCGCGACAAGGGCTGGGCCAAGGTAGCCCTGCGCGTCTCCTACGCCGAAACCGGGCAGCTGGCGGAGACCGCGGTCAAGCGAATCGCGCTGCTTCGACACCGCCGCTAGCGCCGCCCGCTGCGCCTGGTTTACTC
The DNA here is from genome assembly GCA_035688445.1 of Solirubrobacterales bacterium. Classification (GTDB taxonomy): domain Bacteria; phylum Actinomycetota; class Thermoleophilia; order Solirubrobacterales; family 70-9; genus VAYN01. The sequence goes on from DASSNA010000003.1 coordinate 2,638, forward strand.
ACGCCCCGTGAGCGATATCCCCGCCTCGGGACTCAGCCGCTGGGCGCTTTGGTTCGGGGGCCTCGCTTTCTTCACCTGCTACCTGGGGCAGACGGCGCTCGGGGTGGTGCAGCCGACGATCGCCGCTGACCTCGGCCTCAGCGCCTCCGAGGGGCAGTGGGTGGTCAACGCCTTCTTCCTCACCCTCGCTCTCTTCGCCGCCCCGGGCGGTCGCCTCGGCGACTACTACGGGCACCGCGAGGTGCTCCTCTTCGCCTTTGCGATCTTCGCCGTCGGGGCGCTCTCGGCGGCGATCTCGCAGGGGTTCATCTGGCTCGTCGCCAGCATCGCCATCTCCGGGGCGGGCGCCTCGACGCTCTACCCGGCGAGCGCGGCGATGGTCGCCAACCGGGTCTCGCAGGAGGACCGCGGCCGCGCGATCGGGGTCTACTCGGCGATCGGGGCCACCGTCTTCACCCTCGGCCCGCTGCTCGCCGGCCTGCTCACCGAGGCGATCGACTGGCGTGCCCTCTTTGCCCTCGAGGCGGTGCTCGCAGCCGCCCTCGTCCTGGTCGGGCTGCTGCGGGTCGACAACCGCCCGGTTGGCGAGCCGGAGCCGTTCGATTTCCGCGGCCTGGCGCTGCTGATGACGGCGCTGACGGCGCTGCTGGTGGCGCTGATGCAGGCGCTCGCCTGGGGCTGGGACTCGCCGCCGACGATCGCCCTCTTCCTCACCGGGCTGGCTGGTCTAGGCGCCTTCGCGGCGCTGGAGCTCCGCACCCGCTACCCCCTGCTCGACGTTGGTCTGCTGCGCCGACGAGCCCTGCGGGGGATCATCCTGGCGATGTTCGCCGCCCAGTTCGTAATCACCGGCTTCATCATCTACATCGCGACCTACTTCCAGCACGTGCTCGGCTACGGGCCGCTGGTTGCCTCTTTGGCGCTGCTCCCCGCCGTCCTCACCCAACCCCTCTTCAACATCGTCGCTGGCCGCGCCACCGACCGGATCGGCATGCGCACCCCGGCCCTGATCGGTTACCTCGTCACCGCCGCCGCCCTGGCCTGGCTCGCCTTCACCCTCGACAACGGCAGCTACGCGCTGCTGCTGCCGGGTCTGCTCTTGCTTGGGCCGGGGGTGGCGCCGATGTTCACCTCGCTCCTGACCGGGCTAGCCAACGCGGTCTCGGCCGAGGAGCGCGGTGATGCCAACGCCCTCGTCCTCACCGTGCGCTGGATTGGCGCTGCGGCGGGGACGATGGTGCTCGGCGTCGTCATCTACTCCGACGAAGGTGCCGTCCCCAGCGCCGACCCCTACGCAACCGCAATGGCGATCCTCTCCGCCGCCGCCCTCCTAGGCGCCCTAGCCTGCTTCATCCTCCTCCGCCCAAGGGACCAGCCCAGTGACCCCCACCGCAGCTGAGGCCTGGCCCGCCATCTTCGGCGGCCTAATCCCGATCATCGGATTAGTCGCCGTGGGCTACTTGATCTACAGGGCCGTGAAGGACGGCAACGATGACGAGGACGAGTCCCGGTAGGGACTCGTCCTCCATGCGCTACTTAATGAAGAGCATCTCCTCGTACTTCGGCAGCGGCCAAAGGTCATCAGCGACGACCTTCTCCAGCTTGTCAGCCGCCTCCCGCACCCTGGCCATCGCCGCCAGCTGCTTGTCGCGGGCGTGGACCGCCATCTCCAGCCCCTCGAGGCCGGGGTCGGCGTTCGCCGCCTCTAGCTCGCCGAGGGCGGCGACCAGGTCGTCGACGAGGCTGCGGACCTCGCCCTCGACCGCGGAGACGCCCGACTCGCCGATCAGAGCGAGGTGGCGCAGGGCCGCCGGCAGGATCATCGTCTTCGCGATCGAGAAGGCCGTCTCCGCCTCGATGTTGGCGCGGAGCCAGTACTGCTCGACCCAGACCTCGTAGCGCGACTCCAGCTCCTGTTTGGAGAGCACGTTGTAGTTCTCGAAGGCGGCGACGGTGCTGTCGGCGAGAACTTCCGGCAGCGCGTCGGGGGTCGTCTTCAGGTTCTTCAGCCCCCGCTGCTCGGCTTCCTGGTGCCACTCCTCGGAGTAGTTGTCGCCGCTGAAGCAGACTTCTTTGTTCGCCAGGTAGGACTCTTTGACGAGCTCGATCACCGCTTTCGGCATCTGCTCGCCGCCGTCCAGCTTCGCCTCCAGCTTGCCGGCGAGCTCATCGATTGCCTCGGCCGCGATCGTGTTCAGAACGGTGTTCGGGAAGCCGAGCGACATGCTCGACCCCAGCGCCCGGAACTCGAATTTGTTGCCGGTGAAGGCGAACGGCGAGGTCCGGTTGCGGTCACCGCCGTGCATCGGCAGCGGCGGCAGCACCGTTGCCCCGAGGTCGAGGAAGGAGGCCGGCGTGTTCGGGTCCCCTTCGCCGGTGGCGATCGCCTCGAAGACTTTTTCGAGCTCGCCCCCGAGGAAGATCGAGATGATCGCCGGCGGCGCCTCGTTTGCCCCGAGGCGGTGGTCCTGGCCGATGTTGGCGACCGAGGCCCGCAGCAGGCCCTGGTGCTTGTTCACCGCCTGGATCACCGCCGCGCAGAAGAAGAGGAAGTGGATGTTGTCGGCAGGAGTATCGCCCGGGTCGAGCAGGTTGGCGCCGGTGTCGGTCCCCATCGACCAGTTGTTGTGCTTGCCGGAGCCGTTGACGCCGGCGAACGGCTTCTCGTGCAGGAGGCAGACGAGGCCGTAGCGGCGGGCGACGCTCTCCAGCGTCTGCATCAGCAGCTGCTGATGGTCGGAACCGACGTTGGAGTTCTCGAACACCGGCGCGATCTCGTACTGGGCCGGCGCGACCTCGTTGTGGCGGGTCTTGACCGGGATGCCGAGCTTGCGCAGCTCGAGCTCGGTCTCCAGCATGCAGG
>DASSNA010000051.1:0-4735 GCA_035688445.1 Solirubrobacterales bacterium
CGTGCCCACGGTGCTTTGACCGTGCAGCGATAGAGATGCTGCACTGAGCCGCGGACGGGTTTCATCTCCACCAAGGTCACGGCCCCGCAACTGGCTAACACGCGGACGTGATAGCTGACGTTGCTCAGCGGATGCCGCAGCGTTAATGCAAGTTCGCGCGGGCTGACTACTCTGCCGTCCGCCATCGCCTGCAAGATCCGGCGCCGCAGCGGGTGCCGGAGGGCGACGAGGAGGTCGTTGTCGTCTGAGTCGTCAAGGGGTGTCATGGCCAGCGGACACCGTAGAGGAAGCGAAGCCCGTTGTCTGTAGATCTTTTGTCTATGTGTAGGTCGCGCGAGGGCGGAGAGCTACGGTGCGCCGGCGTCCTCGCGGACGCCGCCCATCTCGGTGAAGACGGCGGTGAAGCCACCGTCCCCGCGCTGCTCGTCAGCGATCACGTGCGAGACGGCGTTAATCAGCGCCAGGTGGGTGAACGCCTGCGGGAAGTTGCCGAGGTGGCGGCCGGATTCGGCGTCGAGCTCCTCGGCGTAGAGGTCGAGCCAGCCGGCTGACGCCAGTAGCCGCTCGCAGAGCTCCCGCGCCCGGCGCCGCTCGCCGATCTCGGAGAGGGCCGAGACCAGCCAGAAGGAGCAGATCAGGAAAGTGCCCTCCCGGCCCTGCAGGCCGTCGTCGGTCTCCTCGACCTTGTAGCGGCAGACGAGGCCGTGCTCGGAGAGCTCCTCGGAGATCGCGTTGACGGTGTCGCGCACGCGGGGGTCGTCGGGGCGGAGGAAGCGAAAGAGCGGGATCAGCAGCAGCGAGGCGTCGAGGGCGTCGGTGTCGTAGTGCTGGCGGAAGACGCCGTCGCGGACGCCGCGGTCGAGGATCTCGGCTTTGAACTCTTCGGCCTTGGCCTGCCACTCCTCGGCCTGCTCGTCGAACCCGTGGGAGCGGGCGAGGCGGGCACCGCGGTCAACCGCCACCCACATCATCAGCTTCGAGCTGACGTAGTGCTGGGGCTCGCCGCGCGACTCCCAGATCCCCTGGTCGGGGTGCGGCCAGGCGTCGATCGCCGCTTCAACTTGGTAGCGGATCAGCTGGCGGCCCTCTGGCGCAGCGCGGCCCCCGAGTGCCTTTTCGTGCACGTAGACCGAGTCGAGCAGCGAGCCCCAGACGTCGTTCTGGCGCTGGTCGAAGGCGCCGTTGCCGATCCGCACAGGCTTGGCGCCGCCGTAGCCGCTGAGGTGGTCGAGCGTCTTCTCCTCGAGGTTCCGCTCGTGCCCGATCCCGTACATGATCTGCAGGTCCGGGTGGTCTTTGCAGACGTCGACGATGAAGCGCATGAAGTCACGCGCCTCGTGGTCGAAGCCGAGCGTGTGCAGGGCCCAGAGGCTGAAGGTCGAGTCGCGAATCCAGCTGAAGCGGTAGTCCCAGTTGCGTTCGCCGCCCGGGGTCTCCGGCAGTGAGGTGGTGGCGGCGGCGACGATCGCGCCGGTGGGGGTATAGGTGAGGCCCTTGAGGACGAGCGCCGAGCGCTGCAGGTGGATGCGCCAGGGGTGGTCGGGGAACTTGCCGTCACGCAGCCATTCGCGCCAGAACTCTTCGGTCGAGTCGATCCGCTCCAGCGCCTCGGGGGCGCTGCGGGGGCCGCCCAGCTCGCCGTCGCTCCAGGTGAGCGCGCAGAAGGCGGTCTGGTTTTCCTGCAGCTTCACGGTGCCGCGAGCGGTGCCCTCTTCGAGTGCGAGCTCGAAGTCGCTGGTCAGCGCCAGTTCGGTGCCGTCGTCGGCGGTGGCGGTCGCGGCGCCCAGCTCGCCGCCGCTCCAGCGTGCCGCGTCAGCGCCGTAGGCGAAGCGCGGCGCGCACTCCATCTCCATCTCGACTTCGCCGTCGATGCAGGTCATCGTCCGCAGTAGCGAGCAGTCGGACTCGTGCGCGGTCTGCGGCCGCCCTTGGCGATTATCGCCGTCACCGGCCGGCACCCAGTCGGCGATCGTCAGCGCGTCCTTGACCACGACCCAGCCGCTGTCGGTGACCCAGGTGGTCTCGAGCACCAGCGTGCCCGGCTCGTAGCGGCGGGCGATCGGGACGATCACCCCCTTTGGCCGCAGCAGCATGTGCCCCGCCTCGCGGTCGAGCAGCGCGGCGAAGGCGCTGGGCGAGTCGAAGCGCGGGAAGCAGAGCCACTCGATGCTGCCGCCGTAGGAGACGAGGGCGGCGGTGTGGCAATCCGAGAGGAAGCCGTAGCTCCCGATCGGGGGAAAGCGGTCTTCGAGGGAGCTCACGGGCGTTGCCAAGCTAGCAGCGGGCTACGCTGAAAGCCGATGAATTTGCCGATCGCCCACGTCTCCGGCGTCTACGCGCTGCTGGAGCTGGCGCCGCTGCTGATCGCCGCCGCGCTTTACGCGAAGCGGGCGACGACCCTCGCCGAGCGCGGCCGGCCGCTGCCGCTCTGGCGCCAGATCTGTTTCGCCGCCGGGCTGCTGCTGATCGCCGCGGCGCTGGTGACGCCGATCAGCGACGCGGCGGAGGAGTTGGTGATCGCCCACATGGCCGAGCACTTGATGATCGGCGACGTCGCGACGCTGTTGCTGGTGCTGGGGCTGACCGGGCCGCTGCTGCAGCCGGTCCTCGCGATCCGCTTCTTCGACCGGCTGCGGATCCTCATCCACCCTCTGGTCGCGTTTCCGCTTTGGGTCGTCAACTTCTACTTCTGGCACGTGCCGGCGCTGTACGACGCGGCCTATGGCGGCGCTCCCGTGCACGCCCTCGAGCACGCCACCTTCATCCTCTTCGGCTGCCTGATGTGGATGCCGATTTTCGGCCCGCTGCCGAAGCCCGCCTGGTTCACGGCCGGGTGGAAGGTCGTCTACGTGATCGCGGTCCGCTTCGCCGGGGTGATCCTCGGCAACGTGCTGATGTGGTCCGGCACCGTCCTGTACACGGTCTACCGACCGGGCGAGCACGATTGGGGGATTACCCCGATCACCGACCAGAGCGTCGCCGGCGTAATCATGATGGTCGAGGGCACCTTCCTCGGCCTCGGCCTGCTCGCCTGGTTCTTCTTCGAGGCCGCCCGCGAGGGGATCGAAAAGCAGCGGCTGCTGGATCTGGCGCTGGAGCGGGGAGTCGAGCTCGATGAGCGCCGCGCCCAGCGGGCGGTGGCGGCGGGCCAGGGGAAACGGCTGGAGCGGCAGATCCTTGGTTAGGGCTCGCGCTTGGCTGGTGACCGGGCCGGTCGGTCGCGGCCTCGCCTTCGTGATCGACTTCGCCGTCGCCTTGCGGACGATGCTGGCGCAACGTCGCTAGGGTCACCCGTCCGATGAAGACGACCGTCAAAGAGCTGCCCAACTCCCGCGCCGAAGTGCAGGCGGAGGTCGATGCCGCCGAGGTAGAGAAAGCGATCTCCCGCGCTGCCCGCGCGATGGCAAAAGAGATGCGGATGCCGGGGTTCCGCGCCGGCAAGGCACCGTCCTCGCTGGTTATCCAGCGGCTTGGCTTCGAGGCCGTCCTCTCCGAGGCGATCCGCGAGGCGCTGCCGGAGTGGTACGAAGGGGCGCTGCTCGATTCCGGGGTTGCGGCGATCGGCGACCCCAACATCGAGATGGTTTCGACCCCTGAGAGCGAAGGCGAGGCGCTCGAGTTCAAGTTCGAGGTGGGAGTGCGACCGGAGGCCAAGCTCGGCACCTACAAAGGTCTAGAGGTCGGCAAAGAGGAGCAGGAGGTCCCCGACGAAATCGTCGACACCGAGGTCGAGCGAGTTCGCGAGGGCTTTGCACGGCTGGAGCCGGTCGAGCGCGCCGGCGCCGAGGGCGACTCGCTGCTGATCGACTTCGAGGGTTTCGTCGACGGCTCGGCCTTCCAGGGTGGGGCGGCTGAGGACTACCTGCTGGCGCTTGGCTCGGGGCAGCTGATCGAGGGCTTCGAGGAGCAGCTGACCGGCGCCAAGGCCGGCGAGGAGCGCGAGGTGAAAGTGACCTTCCCCGCTGACTACCAGGCCGAGCACCTCGCCGGCCAGGACGCGGTCTTCAAAGTCAAGGTCAAAGAGGTGCGGGAGAAAGTCCTGCCCGAGCTCGATGACGACTTCGCTTCTGATGCCTCCGAGTTCGACACGCTGGAGGAGCTGCGGGCCGACATCCGCGAGAAAGTCGGCGCCGCCCTCGGCAGCCGCGCCGAAGAAGACTTCCGGATCGCGGCAATCGACGCTGCGGTCGAGGCGGCGACGGTCGATGTCCCGGACGAGCTGGCGACGGCGCGGGCGACCGAACGCTGGGAGCGGATGGAACGCCAGCTGGCCGGCCGCGGCATGGACCCGAACCAGTTCCTGCAGATGCAGGGCAAAACGCGCGACGAGCTGATCGAGGAGACCAAGCCCGACGCAGAGCTGGAGTTGAAGCGGGAGGCGGTCGTCACCGCGATCGCCGAGGCGGAGGGGATCGAGGTCTCCGAGGAGGAGATGGTCGAGGCGCTCGAGCACAGCGCCGAACACGAACGGACGACCCCCGAGAAGCTGCTGGAGCGGCTGCGCAAGAGCGGCCGCGACAAGATGGTCAGCGAAGACCTGCGGGCGCGCAAAGCGATCGAACTGGTCGCCGAGGCGGCCAAACCGATCCCCAAAGAAGAGGCCGACGCGCGCAAAGAGAAAGCGGAGGCGCGGGAGAAACTTCTGGCACCGGACGCTGGGGAGGCGAAACCCGGCGAGCTCTGGACCCCAGGGGACTAAGGGACCAGCGCTTGGCGGGTAGGGAGGGGTGGGGGT
>DASSNA010000053.1:0-18789 GCA_035688445.1 Solirubrobacterales bacterium
CAATCCCGTGGTGCTTGCGGCAGCCGAGCTCGGCGGTGTCGATGAGGTCTACGCCATCGGAGGCGCGCAGGCCATTTTTGCGCTCGCTCTTGGCACGCCGAAGACCAGTCTGCCTGTCAATGTCATCGCCGGCCCTGGGAACGCTTGGGTACGCGAGGCAAAGCGGCAGGTGGCAGGAACCGTTGCAATTGATTCCCTCGCTGGCCCTTCAGAGCTGATGGTCATTCTTGATGGAAGCGTCGATCCCCACTGGGTGGCCCTCGATCTCAGTGCGCAAGCGGAGCACGGAGTGGAATCGCCGCTGGTAGTGGTGGCCGTGGGAGAGGGGGTGCTGGAGCGAGTCGCCGAAGAGACGGAACGAGTCGCGGCAAGCCGGTCGGGGGTCACCGATGCCCCGCTAGCGCTAGTTGAGGCGCCGGACCCAGAGAGCGCGATCAATTTCGCCAACGCCTTCGCGCCCGAGCATCTCCAGTTGATGGTTGAGGGGGCCGTTTCGTATGCGGTTGACGTGAAGACGGCGGGGTGCGTCTTCGCCGGGCCTTACAGCGCCACCGCATTCGGCGATTACGTCGCGGGCTCCAATCACGTCCTTCCCACGGCGCGTGCCGGTCGCTTCTCCGGTCCGCTCGGCCCTCACATCTTCCGTCGCAAGATCGCCACCGTGGAGGTAACGCCCGAGGCGGCGGCGAAGTTGGCACCGCACGTCGACACCATTGCCCGCGCTGAGGGCTTCCCCGTCCACGGCGAGTCGGCGATGATTAGGACCGAAGATGAGTAGACAGGCGCAAAAAGAGCGGCAGACCGCCGAGACCCAGATCAAGCTCTCCCTCGACCTCGATGGGGGTGAGGCGAGTGCCAATACGGGCGTCGGCTTCCTCGACCACATGCTCGACCTGCTCGCCCGCCACGGGCGGCTGGGGCTGAAGGTCGAGGCGAACGGCGACCTGGAGACGGGCGCCCACCACACGGTGGAGGACGTCGGCATCGTCTTCGGCCAGGCGCTGGACGAGGCGCTCGGCGATCGTGCCGGTATCCGCCGCTACGGGTCGGCGCTGATCCCGATGGACGAGGCGCTGGCCGAGTGCGCAATCGACATCTCCGGCCGTCCCTACTGCGACTTCGCCGCCGAGCTGCCGGTCGTCTCGATCGCCGGCTTCGACAGCGAGCTGGCCGAGGAGTTTTTCCGCGCCGTCGCCAACAGCGCCAAGCTGACCCTGCACATCTCGGTCCGCTCGGGGACCAACGCCCACCACATGATCGAGGCTGCGTTCAAGGCCTTCGCCCGCGCCCTGAGGGTCGCGGTCTCGATTGATCCCGACGAGAGCGGTGTGCCCTCGACCAAGGGGACGCTGAGCGAATGAGCACCCGGATCGCGATCCTCGACTACGGGATGGGCAACCTGCGCTCGGTTGAGAAGGCGCTCGAGCACGTCGGTGTGACTGCGACGATCAGCAACGACGCCGGTGAGGTGCAGGCGGCCGACGGGGTGATCCTGCCCGGCGTCGGCGCCTTCCCGCGGGCGATGGAGCGAATCGGCGAGCTCGGCCTCGACGAGCTGATCGCCGAGCGCCGCGAGGCGGGGGTGCCGATCCTCGGCATCTGCCTCGGCCTGCAGCTGCTGTTCGAGTCGACCACCGAGCTCGGCGGTGCAGCCGGTCTCAGCCTGTTCGACGGATCGGTGGCCGAGCTGGAAGCCGAGGGCCTCAAGGTTCCGCACATCGGCTGGTCGCCGGTCCGCTGGGAGCGCGAGTCGCGCCTCGCCGAGGGCATCCCGTCGGAGACGCCCTTCTACTTCGTCCACTCCTTCGCGCCGCGCCCGAGCGGCGACGAGCTGCTGGGCAGCGCCGAGTACGGCAGTCGCTTCTGCTGCGCCGCCGAGCGCGACAACGTCTTCGGCGTCCAGTTCCACCCCGAGAAGTCGAGTGCGGCCGGCCTGCGGCTGCTCTCCAACTTCGCCGGGGTCTGCGCCAAGTCGCCTGTGGCGGGCTAAGTCCGCGTGATCCTCTACCCGGCCATCGACATCCGCGGCGGCCACGCGGTGCGGCTGCTGCAGGGCGACTACGACCGCGAGACCGCCTACGACGCGGACCCGGTCGACGCTGCGCTGCGCTGGGCGGGAGAAGGGGCGCGGTTCCTTCACGTCGTCGACCTCGACGGCGCCAAAGCGGGGGAGCCGCAGAACCTCGACAACGTGAGGCGGATTGCGGCGGCGGTTGAATGCCCGATCCAGGTCGGCGGTGGCTTGCGCGACGCCGACGCGGTAGCGGCAGTGCTGGAGGCCGGTGCCGAGCGCGTCGTGATCGGCACCGCGGCACTGCGGGACCCGGAGTTCCTCGATGAAGCGCTTGCAGAGCACGGTGACCGCGTCGTCGTCTCAGTTGATGCCCGGGGTGGAAAAGTCGCTTTGGCTGGGTGGATGGAGCGAACCGGGAGGGATGTTGCGGACGCGGTGGTCCAACTCGATGAACAGGGTGTGACGCGCTTTCTCTGTACCGAAATCGACGTAGACGGGACGATGAAGGGACCCGCGCTGGAAGAGCTGGCGCGCATTGCCTCCAGTACCTCAGCACCGGTCATCGCTTCCGGGGGGGTTGGCGATATCTCGGATCTTCACGCCCTTGCGGAACAAGCCGAATCGCGCGACAACCTCGAAGGGGTAATCGTCGGCCGCGCCCTCTACGAGCAGAAGTTCACCGTCTCGGAGGCCGTCGCCGCACTGGGCTGACCGCGAGACCGCGAGAAACCGCGATATACGCGGTCTGTCGCGGTTTCGATGACCCTTACCTGTCACGCTTCGCCCATGGCTCTTCTCAAACGCGTCATCCCCTGCCTGGACGTCGACGCCGGGCGCGTGGTCAAGGGAACGAACTTCGTCGGGCTGCGCGACGCAGGCGATCCCGTCGAGTTGGCGGAGCGGTATGACGCCGAGGGTGCCGATGAGCTGGTCTTCCTCGACATCACCGCCTCGCACGAAAAGAGGGAGACGATCGTCGAGTTGGCGCGGCGGACGGCCGACAACGTTTTCATCCCCTTCACGATCGGCGGCGGCATTCGCTCGGTCTCCGATGCCCAAGCAGTGCTAGACGCCGGCGCCGACAAGGTCTCGGTCAACTCCGCAGCCCTGGTGCGCCCGGAGCTACTAACCGAGCTAGCCGACCACTTCGGCGCCCAGTGCGTAGTGATCGCAATCGACGCCAAACGCGAGGGGGAACCACCCCTCGCCTCGTCCCCATGCGGGGCGCCCGCTACCTGGGGCGTCTATGTCAACGGCGGCCGCAAACGAGTCGAGGGTCGCGACGCCGTCAGCTGGGCCCAAGAAGCAGTCGAGCGAGGAGCGGGGGAGGTGCTACTCACCAGCATGGACCGCGACGGCACCAACGACGGCTACGACCTCGATTTGACGCGAGCGGTGGCAGACGCGGTACCGGTGCCAGTCATAGCTTCCGGCGGCGCCGGTGAACTCTCCCATCTCAGCGACGCAATCACCAGCGGCGGCGCCGACGCAGTCCTCTGCGCCTCGATATTCCACTACGGCCAGCACCGCGTGCGCGAGGCCAAGCAGCGGATGGCTGCGGACGGGATTTCGGTGCGGCTGTAGGAGGACCGGGTGTCCCCTCGCTCGGACAAGTGTCGGCCCTAATTAGGGCCGACACTTTGAGTATCCGCCCGTTCGAGGGGACACCCGGTCCTCTTAACGGAGGGCTGCGCTTAGTTCTTCTACTCCCCAGGAGCCGAGGATCTCGATTCGGGCCAGTTCGTAGGGATGGTTCTTGGTTGCAAGCCCTGGAATCTCCGTAGTTGCTCCTTCGTATCCAGCGGCTTCCACCGCGGCAATGACCGCTTCGTCGAAGCGGCCGGCGGGATAGCAGAAGTTCTTGACGGGGACGTGGTATTCGCGCTGGAGGATTTCGCGGGAGCCGGCTACTTCTTCTTCCAGCGCTGCTCCTTCCAGGGTGGTTAGGTCAGAGTGGTTGATCGTGTGGGCGGCTAGCTCCCAGCCTGCTTCCAGCATTGCCTTGACGTTGCTTTCGTACAGGTCCGAGCCTTCGGCCTTGAGGTTCAGTACCCCCGGCCAGCCGTGTTGGCGCAGTTGTGGCAGGGCGAAGGTGTATTGGGGGCGGTAGCCGTCGTCGAAGGAGATCACGATTGGCTTCGGCGGCAGCGTGCCGCCGCGGTACCAGGCGTCCTCGACCCGTTCCAGGGTGACCGCTTCATAGCCCTGCCGGTCGAGCCAATCCATCTGCTTCCGGAAGTTGGCCCGTGGTACGTAGAGTTCCGGGTAGGGAACTTCAGTCTTGGGACGACCGAGGACGTGGTACTCGAGGATCGGAACCGGCCCCGTGTAGGGCCTCCAGTCGGGTTGCGGAGTGGCGTTGCGGACCTTGCCGCCGGAATCGCCTCCGCGTGCCTTCGGCTGACCGGATTTGGCCGAGGCGTGTTTCGCTTGGGCCTCGCCGCTGCCACCTCCATTACCACCGCTTGCGATTACCGCTGCCACTGCAGCAACGACGACGAGAAGCGCGCCCGCCGCCGCCAACCGCCGCCGCCGTCTGAAAGGTTCTCGGTCTCGCTCAGCCATCCGCGCGAGGGATCATGGTAGGGGCCTCTATGGATGACCTCGCCGCGGCGCTCCAGCGCACTTACCCCGAGCTGGAGGCGGTTCGCGGGGCGGCGCAGGAGCCGGTCTACGTGGTCGGCGGCGCCGTCCGCGACCTCCTGCTCGGGCGCGCCCGAGCCGACCTCGACCTTGCCGTGGTCGGCGATCCCGTCGCGCTCGCCGAGTGCCTCGGCAGCGCGGTGATCGAGCACGCCCGCTTCGGCACCGCCAAGCTCGAGCTGGACGGACACGAGGTCGACATCGCCACCGCCCGCACCGAGGCCTATCCCTACCCGGGCGCGCTGCCGGTGATCGAGCCCGCCGCCACGATCGAGGAGGACCTCGGCCGCCGCGACTTCACCGTCAACGCGATGGCGGTACCGCTGGAGGGGCCGCGCCTGATCGACCCCCACGGTGGCCGCGAGGATCTCGAGCGGGCGCTCTTGCGGGTGCTCCATGACCGCTCTTTCGTCGATGACCCGACCCGGGCGATCCGTGCCGCTCGCTACGGGGCCCGCTTCCGCTTCGTGCTCGAGCCAGACACGGAGCGGCTGCTGAGGAAGGCTGACCTCACCACCGTCTCCGCCGATCGTCGCCGCGCCGAGCTGGAGCGCCTGGCTGCCGAAGAGACGGCGCGGGAGGGATTCGAGCTGCTGGCGGAGTGGGGGGTGATCGACCTGCGCCCGGACGGCTTGAAGTTGCTGGAAGCGGTCGACGAGCTGCTGCGCTCGCCGCACTGGGCCGAGCTGGTGCCGCGGGAGCGAGCGCTGGTGGCGGCAGCGCTGGGGCCGCCGGGCGCGGAGGAGGTGCTCGCCTCGATGTGGAAGCCGCGGCCGGGGGAGGGGGTCGAGATGGCCGAGCGGCGTGACCCGGTCGAGCTCATCCTCGCCCGCGCGATGGGCGCCGACTGGCTCGATCGCTACCTGACCGGCTGGCGCCAGGTGGAGCTCGAGATCGACGGCGACGACCTGATCGCCGCCGGAATCGAGCAGGGGCCGGCGATCGGCCGCGGCCTGCAGGCGGCGCGGCTGCAGAAGCTGGAAGGCGAGATCGATGGCCGCGACGAGGAGCTGGCGACCGCGCTAGCGGCGGCGCTGCGGGACTAGAACGCGCCCTAACGGGCGCCGTCTGCTTTGTTACCGGCGATGGAATGGCGCGAGAAAGACGGCGTGAGGTGGCTCGAGGCCGATCTCGGCGGCGCCCGCGCCGCCTTCTCGACCCGCCTCGGCGGGGTCAGCGAGCTGCCCTTCGACTCCCTCAACCTCGGCATCCTCACCGAGGACGACCGCGAGTCGGTCGAGGAGAACCGCCGCCGCCTCAGCCATGTCCTCGGCCGCGACCCCGAGCAAATCGTCTTCGCCCTGCAAGTCCACGGCACCCGCCTAATCGATCACAGCGAGGCACCTGCTGTCGCCTCCGGCCAATCCCGTGGTTCCTTTCGGACGCATACCGTCCAAAAGGAACCACGGGATGGTGTTGTCGAGGCGGATGGGCACTTGGTGAGGGAGCCGGGGCTGGCGCCGCTCGTTTTCGTTGCCGACTGCTTGCCGGTGGCGCTTTACGGGCCGGGAGGGCTGGCGATGGTGCACGCTGGCTGGCGCGGGCTCGCCGGCGACATCGTCGGCGCTGCGGCCGAAGCGGTCGGCGCTACGGCTGCCGCGATCGGTCCCGGGATTGGGCCCTGCTGCTACGAGGTGGGGGAGGAGGTCCTGGACGCTTTCGCCAATTTGGGGGAGGGCGTTGCCTCAAGGCGGATGCTCGACTTGCCCGAGGTGGCGCGCCGGCTTCTCGCCGAAGCAGGGGTCGAACAGGTCGAGTCGGCCGGCCTCTGCACCAGCTGTGAGCGCGAGCTGTTCTTCTCCCACAGGCGCGACCACGGCCGCACCGGCCGCCAGGCGGGGATCGCCTGGATCGAGAAGGTGTGACGTTGGGTTTATGGCGGAACTGATCCACGACATCGACGCGGCCAAGCTGGCGGCGAACCTGGAGGAGGTTCGTGCCTTCGCCGGCGAGGAGGTCGAGTTGCTCGTCGCCACCAAGTACGTCCCGCTTGAGGAGATGGGGAAGCTGGCCGAGGCGGGGGTGTGGCTGGTCGGCGAGAACCGCCAGCAGGACCTTGCCGCCAAGCGCGAGCGCTGGGGAGATGCCTTCGAGTGGGACTTCATCGGCAACCTGCAGAGCCGCAAGCTGAAGCAGGTACTGCCGCTGGTGCGGTTGATCCACTCGGTCGCCACCGACTCGGTGCTCGCGCAGTTGGAGAAGCACGCCGACCCCGACACCGAGGTCCTGATCGAGGTCAACGTCTCCGGCGAGGAGGGCAAGGGCGGGGTCGAGCCCGCGGCGCTCGCCGATTTCATCGCCCGCTGCCCGGTCCGCGTCGGCGGCCTGATGACGATGCCGCCGTTCAGCCCCGATCCCGAGCACTCACGCCCCTATTTCGCCCGCCTCGCTGAGCTCGCCGGTGCCAACGGCCTCGCCCGACTCTCGATGGGAACCTCGCAGGATTGGCGGGTCGCAATCGAAGAGGGAGCAACGATCGTCCGCCTCGGACATGCCCTCTTCGTGTGATTCGGCTCAAAACAGGGAATAATTCGTAAAGGAGTCGGCCGTTCGAGGCCGAAACACGCGAGACAGATGGCCCTAAGGGACACTTGGCATAGAGCGCTGGTCTACTTCGGACTGGCTGAGGACCACGACTACGGTCCCGAATACGAGGAAGACTTCGAGCCCGAGACCGGGACCGAGGAAGTCTTCGAGGCCCGCCGCGAGCGCGGCGAGGGCTCCGGGGTGCGCCGCCTGCCGACTTCGCGTCGGCCGCGCCGCGACGAGATCGACGACATCTTCGCTGACGACGAGCCGATCGCCGCCAGCCGCACCCGCACGCTGCGCCCGGTCGACAGCGGCAACGGTGGCGACATCCAGGTCCACCTGGTTATCCCCCGCAACTTCAACGACGCCCAGCAGGTCGCCGACCAGTTCAAACGCTCGGTGCCGGTGATTCTCAATCTGCAGACCTCCGACCATGAGCTCTCGAAGCGGATGATCGACTTCTGCTCCGGCCTCACCTACGCCCTGGACGGCGGGATGCAGCGGATCGCCGAGAAGATGTTCCTATTGACGCCGCGCAACGTCGAGGTCTCCGCCGAGGAAAAGGCGAGGCTGATCGACAAAGGCTTCTTCAACCAGTCCTAGCCGTTCACTGGATCGACACGATCCGGCCCCATTCTCTTAACCGTCCTCGCTGAGGGCGTTCTTAGGTTCCCCCGGGATAGGTTCAACGATTCCCGAAAGGAACCCAGAAATGGTGAGAAACACCAAGCTGGTCTCGCTCCTCGGCGTCCTGGCGCTGGCGATTGCCGCCGTGCTGGTGGCCGTCGCCGGAGCGACGTCCCCGTCCGGTCCCTCTTTGACCGGCGTCCCCAGCGCCAACACCCGCTCTGCCGGCTACGCGCCCGCGAGCATGCTCTCGCCGGAGCTGAGCCAGACCGTCGTCGCCCAGGGCGCGACCAAGCTCGAGAACCCCTCGGCGCTGACCTCCTACTACGGCTACGACAACGATGTCCTCAACAGCGCCGGCCAGCCGGTGATGGTGCCAACCCCGAGCAGCGGCAGCAAAGAGGCGCACAAGACCGAGCCCGACAAGAACACCTACCTCGTCTTCAAGAAAGGCCTCACCGGAGCCGACCCGAACTACGACTACGGCACCCACTTCCTCTTCCAGGGGCACGAGGGTGGCGCTGGCGGGGCTGGCTACATCACCCGCGTCAACCTCGACGCCGATGCCGCCCACCGGGTGACGCTGATGGCGACTAAAGACGCCTTCGGCAACTCGCTGGCGACGATCGACGGCTCGACCTGGGACCCATGGGCAAAGCGGCTCATCTTCACCACCGAGAATGCCAACGCCCCGACCTACGCGATGACCCCGGACTACCCGGCTCTCGTCACCGACGTCTCCGGCGCCCTCGGCCGCGGCGGCTACGAGGGGATCCAAGACGATTCCGCCGGCGATCTCTGGATCTGCGAGGACATCGGCGGCGCCAACAAGCCGGGCACCAAAGCGCGTAAACCCAACAGCTACATCTACCGCTACGTGCCGAAGAACCCGGGCGACTTGCTCCACGGCAAGCTGCAGGCATTGCAGGTGCTAAACGAAGACGGCGAACCGATCACCGCGGCGAGCCAGGAAGCCGTCAACAGCCCCGATCAGCTCGCCCTCCACACCTACGGGAAATCGTTCAAAACCCGCTGGGTGACGATCCACGACACCGCCACCGAAGGCAACGCCCCGTTCGCGGCGCTGCCGCTCGCGAAAGCGGCGAACGCGACCCCGTTCAAGCGGCCCGAGAACGGCGTCTTCCGGCCGGACTCCGGCTTCAAGCAGTTCTTCTTCGACGAGACCGGCGACACCAACGCCGAAAGCGTCGAGAACGCTAAAGCCGGCGGCTGGGGCTCGATCTTCGAACTGCACCAGAGCAGTCCGAGCGCGAGCACCGGCACCCTGCGTGTCTTCTACAACGGCGACGAAGCGCACGCGAGCTTCGACAACGTCGCCTTCCTCTCGAAGGATCAGGTGACCTTCGTCGAAGACGCCGGTGACGGCCTTCACACTCAGCGCAACGCGCTCGACTCCGGTTGGGTGTGGAACGTCAACCTCGACTACGCCAAAGCGACGAACCAGCCGCTGCGCTGGCTGGCGGAGGGCCGCGACGCCTCGGCGACGCTCGACGCCGACAACGCCGGCTTCGGCTCCAACGAGGGCGACAACGAGATCACCGGCGTCTACGTCTCTAACGGCGACACTGGCGTCGGCGGCGTCCTCGGGACCGAGTCGCCGAATCTCGACAACAGCAAGTGGCGCTGGTTCTACACCCAGCAGCACGGGGACAACTTCACCTACGAGGTGAACTTGAACCGGTAGCGACCCGACCATGACCTGGCCCGGGAGGAAGCTAGTCTCCCGGGCCATGGTCATCGGCTTCGTAGGCTCCGGCAGCATGGCCGCGGCGATCGCCCGCGGCTGGGCTGGTGAGTTCGAGGAGATGCTGTTCTCCGACAGCGGTTCCGGCCGCGCGCAGGCGCTCGCCGAGGAGCTCGGGGGAGAGGCGGTCTCCAATGGGGAGATCGGAGAGCGAGCGGACTTGGTCGTGCTGGCGGTGAAGCCAGCGAGGCTGGGGGAGGCGGCTCCCGAGTTGCAGGGCGCGAAGGTGGTGATCTCCCTTCTCGGCGCGACCCCGCTGGAGACGATCGCCGCCGCCTTTCCCCGCGCGGAGACCCACCGCGTCATGCCCAACGTCGGCGTCGAGGTGCGACAGGGGGTTCTCTGCGTGAGCGGACCTCCCTCGCCTGTTGTGCGGGAGAAGCTGGGGACGCTCGGGTACGTGGTGGAGCTGGCCGACGAGCACTTCGACGCAGCGACCGCGGTGATGGGCTGCGCGCCCGCTTACTTCGCGCTCGCGGTCGAAGCATTGGCCGATGCCGGGGCAGCGGCCGGCCTGGACGCCGATCTGGCGCGCAAGCTGGTGGTCGAGACGGCGGCGGGGACGGCACAGCTGCTGCGATCGCACTCTCCCGCTGAGGTCCAGAAGGCGGTTGCCTCGCCCGGGGGGAGCACCGAAGCGGGCCTCGACGCCCTTGAGCGTGAAGAGGCGAAGAAGGCCTTCGCGGCCGCCGTCGAGGCCTCCTTGCAAAGGATGCGAGGGTGATCCCGTTCGCCCTCGACCGTGGCAACGTCGCCGACTACGTCAGCGCCCTGGTCACCGTCTACATCATCCTCATCTTCGCCAGGATCGTGATCTCCTTCGTCCCGCGGATGCCCTACCGGCCCTGGCTGCGCTCGGTCCTCGACTTCATCACCGAGACGACCGACCCCTATCTGGGCTTCTTCCGCCGCATCCTGCCGCCGATCGGCCGTGGGTTCGCGCTCGACCTCAGCCCGATGATCGGGATCATCGTCCTCCTCCTGGTCGGTGGAGTCGTCGTCGGCCTGATCCGCGGGTGAGCCCGGCAGCCCGCGCCTGGGCCCTCGCCGCCGGCCTCTGCGGCCTCGTCCTCATTGCCGACCAAGCCGCCAAGGCGGTGGTCGAGGACCGGCTGGTCATCGGACAGCGGGTCGAGGTGTTGGGACCGTTGGAACTGACGCTCGCCCACAACAGCGGCGTCGCCTTCGGTCTCGCCGGTGGTGCTGGAGTCGGCCTCGTCCTCGTCACCCTGGTCGCGCTGGCGGTGGTCGCCTACCTCTTCTCCCGCAACCCGACCCGGTCGGGGATGTGGGTCGCGGTCGGGCTTGTCGCCGGCGGCGCCCTCGGCAACCTCATCGACCGCATCCGCGCCGACCACGTCACCGATTTCATCCACATCGGCTCCTGGCCTGCCTTCAACCTCGCCGACATCTCGATCAGTGCCGGCGTCATCCTGCTCGTCCTCCTCTACCTACGCGATGCCGAGGCGGAGGATCCAAACGGCGAGCCCGAACGCCGCGAGGAGGCGGGGGAGACGAACGGTGGCTGAGCCGGAGCTGCGGGTCGTCCACCTCGACGATCAGTTGGCGGTGGTCGACAAGCCGGCGGGCCTGGTCGTCCACCCGGCCCCCTCGCATCAGGGCCCGACGCTGGTCGACGAGCTGGCCGAGATCCTCGGCGGCGGGGGGGACCCGGAGCGGCCAGGGATCGTTCACCGCCTCGACAAGGAGACCAGCGGCCTGCTCGTCGTCGCCCGCGACGACGAGACCCACGCGGCGCTGCAGCGGGCGGTGCGCGAACGTGAGGTCGAGCGCGTCTACCTGGCGCTCGCCTGCGGCCGCCTCGCCTCCCGCACCGGCACGATCGACGCCCCGATCGGCCGCGCCTCCCGCCAGCGCCACCGGATGGCCGTCTCCGGCGCCGCCTCGCGCGAGGCGCGCACCCATTTCACGGTGCTGGAGCTGCTGCCGCAAGAGACCTACCTGGAGGCGCGGCTGGAGACCGGGCGCACGCACCAGATCCGCGCCCACTTCGCCGCAATCGGCCACCCGCTCGTCGGCGACGCCACCTACGGCGGCGCCCAGCGCTACGGCCTGCGGCGCCAGTTCCTCCACGCCCACCGCCTCGCCTTCCGTCACCCGCGCAGCGGCGAACCGCTGGAGTTCACCTCGCCGCTGCCGGCCGACCTCACCACGGCGCTCGAGGAAGCCCGCTCCAGCTAGCTCACCCCTCTACAATCGTCGCTGCAAATTCGACCCCCGCTTGGAGCGCGAACCCGGATCCTGCCTGGCCACCACCAGGTCCCGGTGAGCGGAGCGGGGCTGACAAACACATAAGGAGAACCAATGCCAGAGGCAGAACTGAAAGATCTGCTCGAGGCCGGAGTCCACTTCGGCCACCAGACGCGCCGCTGGAACCCAAATATGCGCCGGTTCATCTTCGGCGAGATGGACGGGATCCACATCATCGACCTGCTGCAGACCGAGGCGCTGCTGGAGAACGCCCGCAAATTCGCCGGCGAACTCGCCACCGGTGGCGGCACCGTGCTCTTCGTCGGCACCAAGAAGCAGGCCCGCGACACGATCCAGGAATGGGCCGAACGCTGCCAGATGCCCTACGTCAACAAACGCTGGCTCGGCGGTCTGCTGACCAACTTCAACACGATGTCGGGCCGGATCGCCCGCCTCCACGAGCTCAGCGGCTGGAAAGAGGAGGGCAAACTCGACCTCCTGCCAACCAAGGAGCGGATGGGGATGGAGGCCGAACTCGCCAAGCTCGAGTTCAACCTCGGCGGCGTCCGCGACATGGACCGGCTGCCCGACGCGGTCTTCGTCACCGACCTGAAAACCGAGGAGATCGCGGTCCACGAGGCGGCCCGCCTGCGGATCCCGATCATCGGCCTGGTCGACACCAACTGCGACCCGACGCCGGTCGACTACGTCGTCCCCGGCAACGACGACGCGATCCGCTCCTGCCAGCTGGTCATCGGCACGATCGGCGGCGCGATCGAGGAGGGCTCCTCGGCCTGGCGAGTGCAGGAGGAGAAACGGATCGCCGAAGAGATGGAGCGGCGCAAACGCGAGGAAGAAGAGAAAGCGCGGGTCGAGGCCGAGGAAGCCAAAAAAGCGGCTGAAGAGGCTGAGAAAGCCAAAGCGGCGAAAGCGGCAGCGGAGAAAGCTGCGCAGGAGCAACAGAGACAGCCTCAAGCGCCGCAGGCCGCGGGTCCTGTCTCCGATGAGACCCCGTCACCTAAAGGTGACGGTCCCCCATCGTCGCCACCCGCGGCAGAGGCGCCTAGGGCTGAGCAACAGCCTGCTGCTCCGGCCGCTGAGGAGAAAGAGGAGGAGGGGAAATGAGCGTTACGGCTGCTGATGTGAAGGCGCTGCGGGACCGGACGGGCGCGGCGATGATGGATGCGAAATCGGCGCTGGTCGAGGCCGATGGCGACGTCGAGCGCGCGGTTGAGCTGCTGCGGGTGAAGGGGCAGGCGTCCGCCGCCAAGCGCGAAGGCCGCGGCACCAACGAGGGCGTCGTCGCCTCCTACATCCACGCCAACGACAAGGTCGGGGCGATGGTCGAAGTCCAGTGCGAGACCGACTTCGTCGCCCGCAACGAGGAGTTCCGCGTCTTCGCCTACCAAGTCGCACTGCACGCGGCCGCGACCGCGCCCAAATACGTCTCCACCGAGGAAATCGACGCGGAGGAGCGCGAGGCCGAAAAGCGGGTCTTCGAAGAGAAGGCGCGCGAAGAAGGCAAGCCCGACAACGTGGTCGAGAAAATCGTCGAGGGGCAGCTGAGCAAGTGGGCGAGCGAAGTGGCGCTGCTCGACCAGACCCACGTCAACGTCGAGAAACACGAGGGCAAGACGATCGAGGAGCTGCGGCAGGAGCTGGCGGCGAAAACGGGGGAGAACATCCAGATCGCCCGCTTCTCCTACTTCCGCGTCGGCGAATAAGCTCCGCCTTAGTGACCGATTCTCCCGAGCCGCGCTTCGGGCGCATCCTGCTGAAGCTCTCTGGCGAGGCCCTGATGGGCAGCCAGAGCTTCGGCACCGATGCCGCCGAGGTCGACCGGATCGCCACCCAGGTCGCGGCGGTCCGCGAGCGCGGGGTCGAGATCGCGATCGTGGTCGGCGCCGGCAATATCTATCGCGGCCTCGACGGGGCGGCGAGTGGGATGGACCGCGCCACCGGCGACTACATGGGCATGCTGGCCACTGTGCTAAACGCGCTGACCCTGCAGGACGCGCTCGAGCGCCAGGGGCAGAAAACGCGGGTGATGTCGGCGATTGAAGTCCAGGAGGTTGCCGAGCCCTACATCCGCCGCCGCGCCATGCGCCACCTCGAGAAGGGCCGGATCGTGATCTTCGCCGCCGGAACCGGCAACCCGTTCTTCACCACCGACACGGCGGCGGCGCTGCGGGCGCTGGAGATCCACGCCGCGGCGATCCTGATGGCGAAGAACGGGGTAGAGGGTGTCTTCGACTCCGACCCGGCCACCAACCCCGACGCGAAGTTCATCCCTGCAATCACCCACCGCGAGGCGATCGAGCGCGAGCTCAAGGTGATGGACTCGACCGCGCTCTCGCTTTGCATGGACAACGACTTGCCGATCTACGTCTTCAACATGGGCGACGAGCGCAACATAGATAGGATCGTCTCCGGCGAGAAAGTGGGGACGCTGGTCTCCAACGAGCCCGCTGCTTAGGAGGACGGTGCACGGTGGAGCTGATCGACGAACTGCTTGCGGACGCGAAAGGGCGGATGACCAAATCCGTCGAGTCGAGCCGTGGCGAGCTCACCACCGTCCGCACCGGCCGTGCCTCGCCGCACCTGCTCGACCGCGTCACCGTCGACTACTACGGCAACCCGACCCCGCTCAACCAGCTCGCCAACATCGCCGCCAGCGACGCCCGCTTGCTGACGGTCACGCCCTACGACAAGGGCTCCTTGGGGGCGATCGAGAAGGCGATCCAGGAGGCCGACGTCGGCCTGACGCCGAGCAATGACGGCAACGTGATCCGCCTGCAGATCCCGGAGATGACCGAGGAGCGGCGACGGGAGATGGTCAAAGTCGTCCACGGCGTCGCCGAGGAGGGCCGGGTTGCGGTCCGCAACATCCGCCGCGACATCATGAGCGACCTGCGCGAGCTGAAAAAAGAAGGCGAAGCCGGCGAGGACGACGAGCGCCGCGCCGAGACGGCACTGCAGAAACAGACCGACGAGGCGATCGCCGAGATCGACAGCTTCCTCAAAGGCAAGGAAGAAGAGATCCTCGAAGTCTGAGGACGGCGGGTCCTGGCGTGACCGCGGCCAAATACGTAGCGATCATCACCGACGGCAACGGGCGCTGGGCGCAGCAGCGTGGCCTCTCGGTGGCCGAGGGACACCGGGCCGGCGCCGACACCGTGAAGGCGCGGCTGCGCGACGCGGCCGAGCTGGGGATCAAGGAGCTGACCGTCTACTCCTTCTCGACCGAGAACTGGAACCGCCCCGATGAGGAGGTCGCGGCGCTGATGGAAATGTTCGGCGAGCGGATCGCCTCGGAAACGCCCGAGCTGAAGCAGGAAGGGGTGCGGATGCGCTTCATTGGCCGCCGCGAGAGCGTCGACCCGAGCCTCGTCGAGCAGATGCAGTGGGCCGAAGCGGAGACGACCGAGAATGAGCGGATCACCCTGTTCGTCGCCTTCAACTACGGCGGCAGGGCGGAGATCGTCGATGCGGCGCGAAGCTTCCAGGGAGACTCCGAGGAGGAGTTTCGCAGCTACCTCTATGCGCCTGAGATGCACGACCCAGACCTCCTGATCCGAACCAGCGGCGAGCAGCGCCTCTCCAACTATCTGCTCTGGCAGTGCGCCTACTCAGAGCTGGTCTTTCGTGACGAGCTCTGGCCAGACTTTGACCGAGGGACGCTGGAAGCCTGCCTGGGCGAGTACGAGACGCGTCAGCGGCGCTTCGGGAGGCGCGAATGACGATTGAGCTCTTCGACGACGAGATGTTCAACGACGAGCCGGCGCCGCCCGAGCGCCCGCCACGGGAGCCGCGCAAACGCCGTCGCCGCGGCCCGAGCGGGGAGACCGCGAAGCGGATCCTGGTGGCGCTGCCCTGGATCGTCTTCGCGGTGGCAATTGTCGTCGCCGGCGGCGTCGTCTTCGCGGTGGCGATGGTCGGGCTCGGGGTGGTGGCGCTGCGCGAGTTCGAGGCGATGGCCCGCCGCTACCGGCCGATGGTGCTGCCCGCCTACGTCGCCGTCGCGGCGCTGATCGCCGCCGCCTACCTCGGCACTGCCTTCAACATCCTCTACGTCCTCGCCGCCTCGTTCGCGCTGCTCTTCGCCTTTGCCGCCAGCGCCAAATATCGCGAGGGGGCAACCGCTTCGATGGGGGTGACGCTGCTGGCGGTGGTTTGGATCGGCGTCCCACTCGCCCACGCGGTCTTCCTGCGCGAACTGCCCCACCACGGCGCGGCGCTCTTAATCGACGTCCTCGTCGGCACCTTCGTCACCGATACCGCCGCTTACGCCACCGGCCGCATGTTCGGCAGCCACAAAATCACCCCCAACCTCTCGCCCAACAAGACCATCGAGGGCCTAGTCGGCGGCTTCCTAATCGGCACCATGGGCTTCTGGTTCGCCGGCCTCTACCAGGACTGGCTCTCGGGAGTAGACGCCCTCCTGATCGGCGCCGCCGTTGCCGCGGTAGCCCCGGTCGGCGACCTCTTCGAGTCGATGCTGAAGCGCGACCTCGGCACCAAGGACACCGGCACCCTCTTCGGCCCCCACGGCGGCCTCCTCGACCGCCTAGACGCCGTCCTCTTCACCGTAGTCGTTGGCTATTACCTATCTGTGGCGCTGGTTTACTGACGCCGGGACCTCTGGTCGAACCTGTCGGAATGAAGTCAGCTTGACGTGCAATGCTCATCCGGTGAGACGGACGCAGGCGATTTTCTACCGCGACAAGAGCAAGCGCGAACCGGTAGATGAATTCCTAGACAGGCTTCCCCCGAAGCCAGCGACGAAGATCGACGACTACATCGATGAGTACCTCAACGGCCGGGCGGCGGATGCGGAACCACGGGTGCCCCCGCGGGCAGCAGGTCGAGACGCCCCTCCGATCACCCGGTAGCGGGATTTGACAGATTTATCCATATAGATAAGCTGCCCTGTATGAGAGAAGGTGAACGCGTTAGCCCGAAGGGAAGGGCAGTGGCCGCTGCGGCGCATGGTCGCGCCCAGCGAAGCGAGGCATATCGTGAGGCTCGTGACGAGTACGCAGCGATCCGCGAGCTTCGAAAGCGGAACTGGATCGCCGCCCATATCCGCGAACGGCGCTACGAGCTCGACCTGACGCAGAAAGAGGTGGCCGAGCAGTCTGGCACCTCGCACTCCTTCATCTCGAAAGTGGAGAGCGGGAAACACATCCCGACGATTCCGGTCTTAAAGCGAATCCTCGCCGTGCTCGATGAGGAGTTGCTGATCGGATTCGAGCGGCAAGTCGCCGACGAGGAGCCCGAGCGAGAGGTTGCGCCGGTGCCCGAGCTGGCCGCCGCCTGACCCGGCGGCCACCCTCCGTATCCTCTGAGCAGGCATGAAGAAGGTTCTCGTGCTCGGTTCGACCGGGTCCATAGGAACGCAGGCGCTCGAGGTGATCGGCCGCTCGCAGGAGCTGCAGGTCGTCGGGCTTGCGGCTGGCTCGGCTTGGGAGACGGTTCTCGAGCAGGCGCGCGAGCACGGCGTGCCCACTGTCGCGCTTGCCGAGGCCGAGGCGGCTGAGCGGGCGCGGGGCAGTTGGAGCGGGCGCGTCCTCACCGGGCAGGAGGGCGTGCGGAATCTGATCGCGACCTCGGGCGCCGACCTCGTTCTCAACGCGATCGTCGGTGCCGCTGGGCTCGGCTCGACGATCGTCGCCCTCAGCGAGGGCATCGACGTCGCCCTCGCTAACAAGGAGAGCCTGGTTCTTGGCGGCGAGCTGGTGATGGCGCTGGCCGAGGCCAAAGGGGCGCGACTGCTGCCGGTCGACTCCGAGCACTCGGCGCTCTTCCAGCTGATCGGCGCCGAGGCGCCGGGGACGGTCGAGCGGTTGGTGCTGACCGCGTCCGGCGGACCCTTCCGCGGCCGCGACGACCTCTCCGGGGTCAGCGTCGCCGACGCCCTCGCCCATCCCACCTGGCGGATGGGGGGGAGGATTACGATCGACTCGGCGACGCTGATGAACAAGGGCTTCGAGGCAATCGAGGCGCACCACCTCTTTGGCGTCCCCTATGAGCGGATCGACGTCGTCGTCCACCCGCAGTCGTTGGTCCACTCGCTGGTCCACCTCAACGACGGCTCCTCGCTGGCGCACCTCGGCTATCCCGACATGCGGGTGCCGATCTCCTACGCGCTCCACTATCCCGAGCGCGCCGACGTCGACGTGCCGCGGCTCGACCTTGCCGCCGCCGGCTCGCTCACCTTTGAGGCGCCCGACCCGGAGACCTTCGCCTGCCTGCGGCTGGCGCTCGAGGCCGGCGCGGCAGGGGGGACGGCGCCCTGCGTCCTCAACGCCGCCGACGAGGTCGCGGTCGCGGCCTTCCTGGCGGAACGAATCCCCTTCACGGCGATACCTGCGGTGATCGATCGGGTTCTGGAAGAGATGCCCGCCCGCCCCGTCACCCACTTCGACGACCTCTTCGCCGCCGATGCCGAGGCGCGCGAGCGCAGCGACGAGCAGGTCAGGGAGCTGGCCCCCGCATGAGCTGGCTCTGGGTCTTCATCGGCTTCTGCTTCCTGATCGTCATCCACGAGGCGGGCCACTTCGTCGCCGCCAAGGCCGTGGGGATGCGGGTCGAGCGCTTCTTCCTCTTCTTCGGGCCGACGATCTGGTCGTTCAAGCGCGGCGAAACCGAGTACGGGGTCAAAGCGATCCCGCTCGGCGGCTACGTGAAAATCACCGGCATGAACCCGGAGGAGGAGGTCCCTCCGGAGCACGAAGAGAACGCCTACTTCCGCAAGCCGGTCTGGAAGCGAGTCGTCGTCGTCGCGGCGGGGCCGGCAGTGAACATCGTGCTGGCCTTCCTGATCCTGGTTGGGGTCTACTGGGTGAACGGGCGGCCGCATGTCGACCAGTCCGTGGGCGAAGTCAAAACCGGGATGCCAGCGGCAAAGGTGTTGCGACCGGGCGACCGAATCGTCGCAATCGACGGGCAGCGCTTCCCCGGGCTTCCGATTGAAAAGCGCTTGGAGCGCTTCGTCAAG
>DASSNA010000064.1:0-2294 GCA_035688445.1 Solirubrobacterales bacterium
GTCAACCTCGCCCAGAACAGCGGCACCACCACCCAGTTCCACGACGTCACCAACTTCCAGGTCCTCCCCCGCCCCGGCCACGGCCCCAAACCCTGTGCCGAAGGCAAAGTCCCCAGCGCCAAGGCCGCCGCGCGGCTGGAATAGCGCCGCTGTAGGCAATACTTCACTTTGTATAGTGGGTGGGTGCGAACCTACCGCCGTTTGATGCGATTCCTGCGCCCCTACCGGCGCCAGCTGTGGGGTTCGCTGGTCTTCGCCTGGCTGGCAATGGGGATGACGGTGCTGATCCCGCTGCTGATCGGACACGCCGTCAACGCGATCAAGGACGGCGAAAAGGCCGACCTGCTGCCGCTGGCGCTGGCGATCCTCGGCGCCGGCATCCTGCGGCTGGGGTTGACGGTGGTGCGGCGCCTGGTCGCCGGCAAAGTCTCGCTGGCGGTGGAATTCGACCTGCGCCAGCGCTTCTACGAGCACCTGCAGAAGCTCGACCTCGGCTTCTTCGACAGCCAGCAGACCGGCCAGCTGATGTCGCGGGCGACCGTCGACCTGCAGTCGATCCGCTTCTTCCTCGGCTATGGGCTCGTCTTCATCACCCAGAGCCTGCTGACGATCGTGCTGGCGGCGGTGGTGATGATCGCCGTCAACCCGCTGCTGGCGCTGCTGGCACTGGCGCCGGCGCCGTTCGTGATCCTCGCCGCCAGCCGGTACAACCTGACCTCGCGCCCGGCCCAACAGGAGGTGCAGCAGCGGATCGCCGAACTGACCGCGGAGGCAGAGGAGAACGTCTCCGGCATCCGCATCGTCAAGGCCTTCGCCCGCGAAGAGCACCAGTTCCATCGCTTCCAGCGCGCCGTCAACCGCGTCTTCGACCAGAGCATCTACGCAACCCGGCTGCAGGCGTTCTTCTCGCCGCTGATCGGACTGCTGCCGCAGGTCGGAGTGGCACTGGTGCTGCTGGTCGGCGGCCGCGAGGTGATCGACGGCAGCCTCAGCCTCGGCGGCTTCGTCGCCTTCTACACCTACGTGCAGATGCTGGCCGGGCCGATGCGAGCGCTGGGGATGGCAATGGGAATGGCCCAGCGCGCGGTCGCTTCCGGTGACCGGATGTTCGAAATCCTCGACCGCGAACCGGCGATCCAGAGCCCCCCGGGAGCGCCGCCGCTACCGGCGGGCGGCGGCGCCGTCTCCCTCCGCGGCGTCACCCTCCGCTATGACAGCGGCCGACGGGACGAAAACCGGTTAGATAGACCGGAAATCGTCCCGTCGGCGGAGATGGCGCCGGCGTTGGTGGATGTGGACCTCGAGGTGGAGGCCGGGAATACGGTGGCGCTGGTGGGACCCTCGGGTGCCGGCAAGACCAGCCTGGTCGGACTGGTCGCGCGCCTTTACGACCCGAGCGAGGGCACGGTTCGGGTCGACGGCACCGACGTTCGCGAGGTCGACCTCGACTCGCTGCGCACGCAGATCGCCTTCGTCGCCGACGACAGCTTCCTCTTCACCGACACCGTCGCCGCCAACATCGCCTACGCCAATCAGGGGGCGAGCATGGAGGCGATCGAAGCGGCGGCACGGCGCGGCCAGGCCGACGCCTTCATCCAGGGGCTCCCCGACGGCTACGAGACCCGCGTCGGCGAGCGCGGCCTCACCCTCTCCGGCGGCCAGCGCCAGCGGGTCGCGATCGCCCGCGCCCTGCTCGCCGACCCGCGCATCCTCATCCTCGACGACGCCACTTCCTCGGTCGACGCGACCACCGAGGCGGCGATCAAAGCTGGCCTGCAGGAGGCGATGGCGGGCCGGACGAGCTTCATCATCGCCCACCGCCTCTCGACGATCTCGCTCGCCGATGAGGTCGTGGTGATGGACGGGGGCCGGATCGTCGACCGCGGCACCCACGAGGAGTTGCTCGAAGGCTGCAGCTTCTACCGCGAGATCGCCGAGCACGGCCTCGCCGACTCGGTCTTCCTCCAGCGCGACCTCGAAGAGCGCGAGGAGGTGGCGCGGCTATGAACGTGGGCAACATCGGCCGGCTCTTCGCCGACCTCTGGCGCCTCATCCGCGGCCAGGATCAGCGGGCGCGCAAGGTGCGCTGGATGATCGGGCTACTGCGGCCCTACCGCGGCCGCATGGCGCTGATGTTCGTGGCGCTGCTGCTCGAGACCGCGGCCGGGCTGGCGCCCCCCTACCTGGCCGGCAAGGCAATCGACAGCGGCATCCGCACCGGCGACATCGCCGCCCTCGACCTGATCGTCGTCGCCTTCGTCTTCGCCGCCGTCGTCTATGCCATCGCCACCTAC
>DASSNA010000071.1:0-2514 GCA_035688445.1 Solirubrobacterales bacterium
ACCCCATCCCGACCTCGTCTGGCTCGCCCCGGCCGGCGCCCAGCACATGGTCGAGGAGGTGCGCGAGCGGGTGATCCGTGCCGCCGCCTATCGGCCCTTCGAAGGCGGCAAGCGCGTCTTCGTCCTCGAGGCCGCCGAGGCGATGCGCGACGAGAGCCAGAACGCGCTGCTGAAGACGCTCGAGGAGCCGCCCGAGTTCGTCCACCTGATCTTGCTCTCCTCCGACCAGGAGGGACTGCTAGAGACGGTCGCCTCCCGCTGCCAGGTGGTCGACTTCGCGCCGCTGCCCGTCGAGGTCCTAGAACGCGAACTCGCCGATGGGCCGAAAACGTCCCTATATGGGACGGAATCGGCCCATCGGCCTGAGGAGATCGCGGCGGCGGCGCGGCTCGCGGCTGGTGACTTGGAGCGGGCACGGCTGCTGCTGAGCGAGCCGGGGCGTGAGCTCCGCGCCGAGGTCGAGCGCTGCGTGGCTGCGGCGCTTGAGGGCAAGTGCGGCGGGGCGCCCTGGAAAGGGCTGCTCGACGGGGCCAAAGCCGTTGGAGAGGAGGACGAAGCGGCGGCGCGCGAGGCGCTCGAGGAGGAATCGAAAGCCGGTGTCAAACGCAGCGCCAAGGACATCAACGATGGCGCTAAACGGGCCGGGCGCCGGCGCCGCACCGAGATCCTCGAGCTCGCCCTCGAGCTGACCGCGGTCTGGCTACGCGACCTCGCCGCAGTTGCTTCGGGGGCCGAGGAGGTTGTCTTCAACCGCGATCGCTTCGAGCGACTGCGAGAGCAGGCGGAGGGGCTCAACCCGGTGGCGGCCCGCAGCGGCGCTGAGCTCGTCCAGGAGACCAGGCGCGGCCTGGATCTGAACGTCTCTGAGGAGCTAGCCCTCGAAGCGTTGTTCTTCCGGCTCGAGCGTCTGCTCGCCTGAGGGCCCGCCGCCGTTGCGCTGCTCGGCAGCCTGCCTCTGAGCCTTTTCAAGGGCGCGCTCCTGGGCGAGGCGGGTGATCTGGGCCGCCTGGCGGGACATGATCACGCTGAAGTTGAGCGCCAGGCCGAGCAGTCCCAGCAGCACGAGCGAGAAGAGGGCGACGTTGGTGTTGCGGACGCCCATCAGGTTGGCGACGACCTCGAGCAGGCCGGGGAAGGCGGCGCCGGCGAGCATCCCCAGGCCGGCGATGAACCAGATCACGCTGTAGCGCTCCTGCAGGCGGTCGCGGCGGATCAGCTCGAGGATCATCAGCATGAAGAAGATCGCGATGATCGCGGCGACGATCCGCGTCTGCGAGGTGAGGTGGACCTGCCCGGCTTCAGCGGCGAACACAAGCTTCATCGCTCCGCCTCCACGTGCCGCGGCCGGAACTGGCCGACGAGGAGGACGACCAGGCCCTTGAAGATGAAGAAGGCCGAGCGCAGCGGCGTCAGGAAGGAGCTGCCGCCGACCCGCTCCAGCATCCGCACCGGCAGCTCCTCGACCCGCAGGCCCTGGCGCACCGCCAGCTGCAGCGACTCGATCTCGGCGAAGTCCGGCGAGTAGTGCTCGCTGAAGAGCGCCATCACCCGGCGGTTGGCGGCACGCATGCCGCTGGTGGTGTCGGTGAAGCGCTGCCGGGTCGCCAGGGTGAGGAAGAAGCGGAAGACGCTGATCCCGATCCGCCGCGAGAAGGTCGGCTTGTAGTCGCCGCTGGCGGCGACGGCGCCGGAGTGGTAGCGCGAGCCGATCACCAGGTCGGCGCGGTCAGCGGCCACCTCCGCCAGCAGCCTGGCGACCTCCTTGGCGGGGTGCTGCCCGTCGGCGTCGAGGTGGGCGCAGGCGTCGTAGTCGTTGCGCAGCGCGTAGAGATAGCCCGTCTGCAACGCCGCTCCCAGGCCCTGGTTGAAGGGCAGCGAGGCGACCAGGGCACCGGTCTCGCGCACGCGCTCGGCGGTGGCGTCGGTAGAGCCGTCGTCGACGACGAGGATGTCGGCCTCCGGGATCGCTTTGCGCACGTCGGCGATCACCGTGGTGACCGAGGCCTCCTCGTTCCAGGCGGGGATGAAGACGAGAGTCCGCACCCGTTCGATTCTTCCACGTGCTCGCGAAAAGGCCCGGTCCGGGGCGACGAGGGGAGGATTGTGTTAGTAAATCTTCATGCCCAACCCCGAGCAGAATCCGGCAGGCCTGCAGTTGGGCGGCCTGCGCATCGGTATGCGCCTCTGGCTCACTGCCGCTTTCGCCGCCGTCTGCCTGATTACCGGCGCCGCCGTCTATGCCTTCGGCGACAACCACCAGGCGCTGATCGCCGCGATCCTGATCGGGATCGTCGCCGGCTTCCTGATCGCGGTCGCGATCTCCCACCGCGTCGTCAACCTCGCCCGCGCCGCTGGGGAAATGGCCGGCGGCTCCTTCGACGCGCCGCTGAAGACCGGCGGGCCGGATGAGATCGGCGACCTCGCCCGCGCGCTCGACTCGATGCGCGCCTCGCTGAAAGAGAGCTTCGGCGTCCTCACCGCCGACCGCAACAAGCTGGCGGCGATCTTCGACGG
>DASSNA010000111.1:0-4640 GCA_035688445.1 Solirubrobacterales bacterium
CTCGTCCCGGTGCCCTGATCGTCGCTGACAACGTCGTCCGCGGTGGCACCCTTGGCGACGCTGCCGATCTCGACGAGGCGACTAGAGCGCAGCGCCGCCTGCACGAGACCCTTGCCGACGAGCCTCGCGTCAGCGCCACCACCATCCAGACTGTCGGGATCAAGGGCTACGACGGCTTTCTCCTCGCCCGGGTCCAGGACCCCTGAGCCGAGCGCTCCAGGCCGGCAAAGTCACAGCGTTGTGACGAAGTTGATCCAGAAGTTTTTGTCTGAGGTGTAGTCTCGTGCGTTGTGGCCTGGGAGGATCTCGATATGGAGCTGGAGCAATGGCAACGCGACTTTGATCGGCGTGTCGAGGAGGGCCGCGGCGAGATCCAAGCGCGCATCGAGGGCGCCGAACGTTGCTGCAAAGAAGTAGAGGAGGCTCGCCGCCGCGACTGGGAAGAGCTCAAGGGGCGGATGATGACTGCCGAGGAGAAGCGGCAGTACGAGATCGATTACATCCAACGGCTGTTCGCCACGCTCACTGACGAGTACGTCAACATCATCCGTAGCGTCGGCGAAGACATGCGGCAAGGCTTCGCTGAAAACCGTGCCGAGGCCGAGGAAGGGCGGGCTCAGCTTCGCGCCAATACCGAAGCCGTTCTGCGTATGCTCGATCGCCTGCCCCCGGGTACTGTGGGCGATGAGCCAGAAGGCGCCTGACCAGGCGTCCCCGAGGCCAAGCCCCTGCTATCTTTCTTCGTCGGCCTTGTGGCCGGTTTGGTTAGTCCTGCCGTCCGATTCATGGGGCGTGCGGGAGTCCTGTTGTCGATACGAGATCCGGAGCGATGAAGGTTCGAGCTTCCGTCAAGCCGATGTGCGAGAAGTGCAAGGTAATCCGCCGAAATGGGGCGGTCCTGGTGATCTGCCAGAACCCGCGCCATAAGCAGAGGCAGGGCTAGCGTGGCACGGATCGCGGGGATCAATATCCCGACCAACAAACGGGTTGAAATCGGGCTCACCTACATCTTCGGGATCGGCCGTTCGACGGCCCAGCGGATCCTCGCCGAGACGAAAGTCGATCCCAATACCCCGGTCAAAGATCTGACCGAGGACGAGGTAGTGAAACTGCGCGAGGCGGTCGAGAACCGCGAGGTCGAGGGTGACCTCCGCCGCGAGCGCTCGCAGAACGTCAAACGGCTGATGGAGATCGGCTCCTACCGCGGCCTCCGCCACCGGCGCGGGTTGCCGGTGCGGGGTCAGCGCACGAAGACCAACGCGCGCGGCCGCAAGGGTCCGCGGCGCCTCAGCGTCGCCGGTAAGCGCAAGGCATAGGGCGGGAGAGCATGGCTGAGAAAAAACCCAGCAAAGGGCGCACGCGGCGCCGCGTCAAAAAGAACGTCGCCTACGGGCAGGCGCACATCAAGACTTCCTTCAATAACACGATCGTCACCCTCACCGACACCGACGGCAACGTGATCGCCTGGGAGTCGGCCGGTTCGGCCGGTTTCAAAGGCTCGCGCAAGTCGACCCCGTTCGCCGCCCAGGTGACCGCCGATGCGGCCGCCAAAAAGGGCATGGAACATGGCTTGGAACGGGTCGAAGTCTTCGCCAAGGGTGCTGGGTCGGGCCGCGAGACGGCGATCCGCTCACTGCAGGCCGCTGGCCTCGACGTGACCACGGTCAAGGACGTCTCGCCGCAGGCCCACAATGGCTGCCGGCCGAAGAAGCGGAGGAGGGTCTAATGGCTCGCGACACCGCTCCGCAGTGCAAGCAGTGCCGGCGAGAGGGCCAGAAGCTTTTCCTCAAGGGCGAGCGCTGCTTCACCGACAAGTGCGGCGTCGAGCGCCGCTCCTACCCGCCCGGCGAGCACGGCCGCGGCCGTCTGCGTCAGTCCGAGTACCGGGTGCAGCTGCGCGAGAAAATGAAGACGCGCCGCTACTACCAGGTGCTGGAGAAGCAGTTCCGCGCCTACTACGAGAAGGCCAACCGCCAGGAGGGCGTGACCGGCGAGAACCTGTTGCGGCTGCTCGAGTCCCGTTTCGACAACGTGCTCGTCCGCCTCGGCTTCGCCGCCTCGCGGCGCCAGGCGCGGCAGCTGATAACCCACGGCCACTGGCAGATCAACGGCCGCCGGGTCAACATTCCTTCCTACCAAGTACGTCCCGAGGACATCATCTCGATCAAGGCTGGATCGCATGCCACTGAGACGATCCAGCGAGCCACCGAACTCGTCTCCACGGTTCCGGCCTGGCTGCAGGCAGATCACGATGCCCTTACCGCCAAGGTCCTGCGCTATCCCGAGCGCTCCGAGATCTCGGCGCCGGTTCAGGAGCAGCTCATCGTCGAGCTCTACTCCAAGTAGTCCGGAAACCGAATTTCTGAAACACGCCTAAGCAAGGAACTCATGACCACCGATTTCCAGGTCCCCCGCATCACCTCCGAGAAAGTCGACGACCGCCGCGGCACCTTCACGATTGAGCCGCTCGACAAGGGCTTCGGCTACACCTTCGGCAATAGCCTCCGCCGCGTCCTTCTCTCCTCGCTCGGCGGCGCTGCCATCACCAGCGTCCGCATCGAGGGAGTAGCGCACGAGTTCTCGACCGTGCAGGGCGTCAAAGAGGACGTGACCGACATCATCCTCAACCTCAAGGACCTCGTCGTCCGCATGCACACCGATGCGGATGAGGTCGAAGCGCCGCTGGTCGCTACCGGCCCCGGCGAGGTGAAGGCGAAGGACATCGACCTTCCCTCTGGCGTCGAGATCCTCAATCCCGACGCCCCGATCGCCACGCTCGAGAAAAAAACCAAGCTCGAGATCTACCTGACGATTGGCCGTGGCCGCGGCTACTCGCCGGCCGAAGAGAACAAGTCCGACGAGCAGCCGATCGGCGTGATTCCGATCGACTCGATCTTCTCGCCGATCCGACGTGCCTCCTACGCGGTGGCCGCTGCCCGCGTCGGCCAGCGGACCGACTTCGACAAACTCACTCTCGATCTCGAAACTGACGGCTCGATCGAGCCCGGCGCGGCGCTGCGTGAGGCCTCCGAGATCCTGATTAAGAGCCTGGCGATCTTCACCGACGCCGACCGGGTGGAAGAACTAACCGCGCGTGAGCCGGTCCCGGCGGCTCCCAGCGACGGTTTCTCGTCCTCGGCCGCTGGCGACGGCGCCGCTGCCGCCAACGGCCTCGACGAGATCCTGATCGAGGAGCTCGAACTGGGCGTGCGCTCCTACAACTGCCTGAAGCGGGCTGGGGTGCAGACGGTCGGCGACCTCGTGCGCAAGTCGCGCGCGGAACTGAACGCGATCCCGAACTTCGGTCAGAAGTCGATCGAGGAAGTGATCGAGACCCTGCACTCCCGCGGGCTCGATCTTCAGGCAGACTAAGGGCGACTAGAGAGCGGAGCGGGGGGATCAAGTGCGGCATAAAAAGAAGCGCAACAAGCTCAGCCGCGATGCTGCGCACCGCGAGGCGCTGCTCTCGAACCTCTCGAAGCAACTGATCCAGCACGAGCGGATCCAGACCAGCCAGGCTAAGGCCAAGGCGGTTAAGCCCGAGGTCGAGAAGCTGATTACGCTCGCCAAACGGGGCGATCTCCACGCCCGCCGCCAGGCGCTGGCGACGCTGCACAACGACAAGTTCATCGTGCACAAGCTGTTCGACGAGGTGGCGCCGCGCTACGCGACGCGGCCGGGGGGATACACCCGCATCGTCAAGCTCGGTCCGAGGAAGTCTGACTCGACCGAGATGGTTTATCTCGAGCTGGTCTGAGGGGCCGGGGTCGGGGGACCCTCGTTCTGACAAGTGCCGGTCTGAATAGACCGGCACTTTGAGTATCCGCCAGCCCGAGGGTCCCCCGACCCCGGCTTCGACAGCCGTAGAGGGACGGCTAGTCGTACGAGACGGACTCGAGGTAGAGGCCGTGGGGTGGGGCCGTATCGCCTGCTGCGGAGCGGGGGGCGCCTTCCAGGAGGCTGACGAAGTTCTCTACGGTGCGGCGGCCGGAAGCTACTTCTAGCTGGGTGCCGACCAGGGCGCGGACCATGTTGCGCATGAAGGCGTCGGCGGTGATTTGGAAGGTGAGGATGTCTCCGTTGGGCTCCCATGCGCTCGCGAGGACTTTGCGGTGGAAGTGGACGTGGTCGGTTTGGGTGGGGGTGAAGGCGGTGAAGTCGTGGGTGCCGACTAGGGCGGCGGCGCAGGCATCTAGGGCCTCGCGGTCGATGTGGTGGGGCCACCAGAGCGCTTTTCCCTGCTCGAACGGGTTGGGGGCCGAGCGGGCGAGGAGGCGGTAGCGGTAGGTGCGGGCGGTGGCGTCGCGGCGGGCGTCGAAGTCGTCGGCGACGATGCTTGCGGCGGTGACGGCTACGTCGCCGGGTCCTAGGCCGTTGAGGCGCCGCGACAGGTCTCTGGGCGGCTCCTGTGAAGTTGTGAAGCTCGCCACCTGGCCGCGGGCGTGGACGCCGGTGTCGGTGCGGCCGGCGACCGTCAACTCCACCGGCTCGCGCAGGACCGTCGCCAGCGCCGTCTCCAGCTCGCCCTGCACCGTCCGCAGCCCTGGCTGCCTCGCCCAGCCCCTGAAATCTCCTCCGTCGTATTCGATGTCGAGGCGCACCGTTGGCACGGCGGCAGTATCCCCGTTACAAGGTGGGGC
>DASSNA010000296.1:0-8418 GCA_035688445.1 Solirubrobacterales bacterium
AGGCGGCTAGCGACAGTGGCGCTCTCCCGGCGGGGGTCGGCATCTCTATGCGTTCGACCGGGATCTTCGACGGCCTCGCTTCGCTCGGCCTCCATATCTAGATCTCAGAAGAACAAGGGGGAGGTTGTCCTATGAGCGACCAGGAGGGTCTCGCTCGACGGGCGCTAGGGACGCACCCGCGCGAGGCCAGCGGGAGGCGGGGCCGGGATCAGCGCATCGCCTTTCCGCTCGAGCAGCCGCGCCTCCACCAGCCACTCCGCCGCGCGCAACGTTTGCGCCTCCTCATCGTGGTTGAGGCGGCCTTCGAACAGAAGCACTGGCAGATCTGCGAGCGGAACCGGGTCCGGGGCGCTGTCGATCACAAACGCGAGCACAGCCGCCTGGGCCGCAACGTCGGCGAAAGTGAGCCTAGGGGGCGGCTTCGGGGAGGGAAAGGCCCCGCGCCGCCCCATTACTTCCTCCGGCGCGGATCGGCCACCCGCGCCAAAGCCCTATCCCTTCGGCGTGCAGGTCCGCACCACTTCGGCTTCCGCCTTGGTCCCGTCGGAGAAGAACGCTTCGCCTTGGGCGACCAGTTTGCCGTCGGTGCATTTGGCGGTCAGAACCGAGACCTTCTTGCCCTTGTAGGTGAATTTTTTGTCCACCGCGAGGCTGAAGGAGGTCACCGAGCCCGAGCCGCCGGCGATCTTCGGGATCGAAGCCACCGATTTGATCCCGAAGCGACCGTGGTGGACCTTCTTAATCTTTACCGTGGTGACGATCGCCGCCGGGGTCGGCACGGTGATGTAGGCGTGGATGTAGAAGGTGATCGTGCCGCCCCTTTCGCCGCCGTTGAAGACCAGCAGTTTGCTGTGCACCGGAATCGGCGGCTGTTCGGGAAATGCGATCTCGACCCCCGTGGTGCCGGTGCCAAGCAGGGCGCTCTTGCAAATCTTTTCGGCGCTCGAGGAGTCTCGCGACTGCAACTGGCCCGCCTTGCAGACTGGGTAGCCCTTGACGTTGACGCCGCCGTTCTTGTCGGTTTCGAGGATGAATTCCCTCAACGCCGGTGGGTGGGTCCCGTCGATGGTGGCGATCTTCCCGGAGACGTTCAGCTTGATCGGCGTCGGCTTGGTCTTCGACATTGCCTTCGGGGAAAAGCCGCCGTTGAAAGTCAGTTCGAGGTTGCCGGCTTTGACGACCACCGGCTGTTCAGCAGTGGCCGCCCCCGCTGCAATCAGGCAACTGGCGATAAGGGCCACTATCAGGCCCACCCCCACAGACAGCTTCCGACGCTTGCTCATCCCTCTCCTCTCTTTGGGGGGCGGCCGGGAACGGCCAGAGCTGGTCCTTCCCGACCGCCCCGCGTTTGACTCGACCCGCCTCCTGGGCGAGCCCGCC
Organism: Solirubrobacterales bacterium; assembly: GCA_035688445.1. Classification (GTDB taxonomy): domain Bacteria; phylum Actinomycetota; class Thermoleophilia; order Solirubrobacterales; family 70-9; genus VAYN01. The sequence continues at coordinate 1,381 of DASSNA010000296.1, forward strand.
GGCAATTTAGAGGATTACGTTTCTAAAAGCAAGTAGCTACGTCTGCAAGAATACGCCCGCCGTGGGGACGCTTCGCGACCAGACGCTGCAGCAAGCATCCCCTGCCCTGGATGCTGCCGCCACCGCGGCAGCCTTTGCCAACGCGCTGCACAGCGGGCAGCCACATGACGCAGCGGCCTTCTTTGCCCCACAGGGTCGCCTGCTGACCGCCGACGGCACCGAGGTCGGCGGCCACCCGGCGATCTCCTCGGTTCTCTCCCAGCTGACCATGTCCGAGCAGCGACTGCGCATCCGCTCCGGACGAACCATCGTCACCGGCGGGGTCGCCCTGGCGACGCAGTTCTGGACGCGCAGCCCCCGCGAGCCCTCTACAGGGGGCTTCGAATCCTCGACCACGGCAAAGCTCGTGCTCGGCCACACTGAGCGCTGGCAGATTCTGATCGCCTCGCCCTGGGGGTAGACGATCGGGCGCCGGAGCTATCGCGACTACAGGCTGCCCCGAGGCCGCCACCGCCTGCCGCGCGAAGAGGTCCGCGCCAATCAGCGCTGGCGGCTGATCGGCGCCACCGCAGAGCTCGTGTCCTCCCAAGGGGTCGCCTCCCTCGCCGCCCAGGCGATCGCTGCCCGCGCGGGGGTGTCCTCGAGCACGTTGCACGAGCTCTTCGACGGCGCCGAACCCCTGCTCGCCGCGACCTTCGACGCCGCCGCCGAGTCGATGCTTGCGAGGATCGAGGGCGCCTGCGATCCCGCGGCCGATCCTCGCAAGCAAGTTCAAAGGACGCTCGCCGCGCTCGCCGCCTGGATCGTCGTCGAGCGAGAGCAGGGCGCCGTGCTGGGGCTTGCCACGGCGGTCGCCGTGCCAGCGGTGGCAGCCGCACGCTCCCTGCAAACAGCGCGCCTGGCCCGTCTCGCGGCGAAAAGCGGTGGCGGCTGGGCTCGAACCGCCGAACGGTCCACCACCGAAGCCTTGGCGGCGGCAGTAGTCATATCTCTCCTCGAGGAACCGGGCAAGGCACCCGAGCGAGCAAATGCCCTGGCTGCGCTCCTGACTAGCGCCCCTGCGCGGTAAAGGAGAGGGACCCGAGAACTTCTCCAGCGGCAAACACCCCTTCCTTGCCCTGCGGCTTGGCGAAGGCTTCGTTGAAGGCCTGCGCGGTCGCAGGCTGTAGCGAGAGCGGCGCCCCGGAGAGGCTCAGCCTGCGCTGGGCGGGGTCGGCCGAGCCGGGCGCGGCACCAAGGCCGAAGACGGGTCCCACCTGATTCGGCCCTTCTCCGGAGGAAGCGAGCACGAGCCGCGATTCGGCGCCGAGAAGGTGGGCGCCGAGATCGGGTTCCAGATCGCGGGCGAGGAACTGGCCGCCGCCAACCTGGATGAATTCGAGCGCGCCGCCGGTTTTTAGGACGCCGCTGGAGAGATTCGGAGCGAGGTCGCCGCCGCCAACCGGAAAGGTGAAAGCCCCCGGGTGTTCGGCGGGCGCGATCGGGTTGACCGCGACGAACAGGCTCTGCAGCTTCGCCGCGAAGGCGGGGTCGAGAGCGAGTTCCGCCCTGCCCACGCTGGCGATCGCCACGCTGGCCGGCACCATCGTCGAGACCGCGCTGCCGAGCGCGTCGCCCTCGGCGAAGACCCCGCGCAGGTCCAGCTTCTTGTCGAGGCGCGTCGCGACCTTCGCGCTCAGCAGCATCGCCCCCACCTTCGCCCGCAGCCCGAACCCCGCGCGCGCCGTCGCCAGCCTCGCGCTCGCCGACAGCTTCAGCTTGCCGCCGCCGAACTTCGCCGAGAGCGGCGAGCGCCGCTGCGTCGTTTTCAGCTGCAGCGCCTTCATCGGCAGCTTGCGTCGGCCCCGGCGGAAGACCAGAGCGCCTTCGTGCTGGACCGTGCCCTTGGCCGCGACCGGGTCGAGCTGGCCGGTAGCGACCGGAAAGCTAACCGCCCCGTTCTTCAGCTTCGCCGGAGCCGTCGCCGCGAGGGTGACGCCGCTGGCACGCAGCGTCGCGAGGAAGGCGGGGTCGAAGCGCACCGTGGTCGTTCCGGCGGCAATCGGGTCGTAGGTCGCCTGGGCGGGACCCGGCGAGGCAAGCGCCCAGGAGAGGGCGAGGACCACGAGCGGGCCGAGCCTCCGCAGCGGGCTCATTTCCTCACCGCGCAACTCTTGGGGACCGACGCCTGCAGTTGCTGACCGCCGGCGAAGTAGAAGCTCGCGAGGGCGAGAGAGAAAGCGGTGGTGTTGGTGTGCTTCGGCGCCGGGCAGGACGCGCGCAGGTAGGTGTGGAGGCGCCCATCCGCCCGGTAGATCTTCCCCAGGGTCATCTTGATCCGGTCCACGAACCCCCAGCTTCCGAGCGCCTGCGGCAGCGAAGCCGAGAGCTCGGTCCCGTAGGGGCCGCGCGAGACTTTGCGCAGCGCGAACGGAACGACGAAGGAACTCGGGAACGGCTGGGCAGTGTAGATCTGGGCCAGCAGCGCCGGCCGGCCCTGGCTGGTGCCGTTGAAGGCGAGCAGGCGACCGGTGGTCCGGTAGGCGCCCTGATCCGGGAGCACGACGCTGGCCCAGAAATGCCCGGAGCCGACCAGCGCCCCTCCACAGCGCCGCAGCGCCTGCTTCGTCGTCGCCGGGCGCAGCTGCGACGTAGTACAGCTGGGCAGACCGTGCGGGTCCAGGTACCCGTGGCGGTTGATGAGGACGGTCATCCGCCGCAGCTGCGGCGGCACGCCGCCGGTGGTCGAGGCGATGTGGCCGGCGATGAAGACCTTGATCGGCGCCGGGTCGGTGCGCGGCAGCTTGTAGGGCTTGATCTGGGTCGTGATCGAGACCCGCAGCGTTCCCTCCTGCACCGATTCCGCCCAGGCCGCCGTCGCCAGCCACAGCAGCGCCCCGACCGCGAGCGCCGTTGGCCCGATCCGCCGCCATCGCATCAGGCGAAGCGCGGGCGGGCCGTCACCGGCCGTGGCCGTGCCGCTTTCCGCCCTTGCCCTTCTTGCCCCCGCAGCCACTCGCCACCACCTTCGGTTCGGTTTCGTAGCGCTTGCCGTTCTGGCCGGTGAAGACGGAGACGGCACGGTGCGTGCCCCTGCAGATGTTGGTGGTGTTGACGAGCAGGCCTTTCTTACCACCCGCCATTTCCAGGACGAACTTTTCGACCGGGGCGTCGGGGACCGCGGCGAAGGTGTTGCGAAGCCGCGAGCGTTCGGATCCCTTCTTCTGCACCGCGTCGATGAAGCCGACCACGTTGACGTTGATGTCCTGCCCATGCAGGGCGGCGACCAGGTCGGGGATCTTGCGGCCGCCTTCGCCGCCGTTGGAGCGCAGGTACACCGGCCCTTCGAGCGGTTCGTCGAGCAGCGGCGTGATCGCCCGCGCCCGCCCGTAGACCGAGGCCGCCGGGCAACCGGCGCCGTTGCCGGCGCCTTCGTTGAACTGCGCCCGGGTGCAGGAGGTGCCGATGTGGCCCTGTTCGAGGATCTCCGAGAAGGGCAGGGTCAGCACCGACTTGGCGATGTTGGCGTAGGCACCGCCTTTGGGGTAGGTGAGGGTGGCCTTGAACTTCGGCACGCCGCCCCGGTGGGCCGGGCCTTTGACCTGGAGGGCCAGCTTCGGCTTGAAGCCAAGCGAGGCGCAATCGGCCGCCTGGAAGGGGCTCGTCACCGTCACCGGCTGGTCGTCGGCTTCGGAGGTGAAGTCGAGACCCGAGCCGAGCACGGTCGAGGCGGTCGAGGTGCGTGCGCAGCTGGTCGGGTTCAGCACGAAGTTCGGCCTATCGACGTAGATGCGGATGTCGCGTAGGTGGACCGGGATCCCGTCGACGATGTGGGGGATCGGATCCGAGCCCGCACCTTCGGCCGAGACCTGGGCGGTTTCGGGGTTAACTTTCAGCGCCTCGCGCACGACCACGGTGCCGAGGTCGAAGGGCCCGACTTTGGCGGCGGTCACTGAGACGATCGAGAGCTGGGAGCCGTGGTAGGGCCCGGCGAGGTAGAGCTTGCCGGGCGCGTAGGCGAGCACGTTGCCTACCCCGGTGCCGACCAGCGTGTGGCCGACTTCCGACCCCGCCGGGCAGCTCGGCTGCTGCAGCTCTTCTTCTCCCCCGCCTTCGTGTTCGCGCGCTTTCGCCCCGGCGATCGCCGAATCGGAGCATTTCGCGACACCGGCCAGTTTTCCGATCACACCCGGTGGGAGCTTTATGGAGAAATGGGTGATCTCCTGTTCGGAGTCCTTGCGGGAGATACGGGTGTAGAAGGGGGAGTAGGTGCCGGCGGCGTTGTTCTGGGTGCCGGCTTCGAGGTTCGGGTGGAAGGGCGGGACGCCGCCGGAGGGGCAGCCCTGGCCTTCGGGGCCGGCGGTGATCTGGAAGGAGCTGGTCCGTTCGACCGGCGCGTCGGGGTTAGACCAGGGGTAGAGCAGCGCCTTGACGGTGTAGGGGCCGCAGGCGGGCGGGGTGATCAGGGGGCTGCGCTGGCCCTGGCGGAAGCTGAGGTGGAAATGGCTGAAGGGCAGCTCGGGGACGTTGTCGACTTCGGTCGTCAGCCGGCCGGTGACCGGGTCCGGAGTGACCTTCAGCGCCTGGCGGATCAGCACGCCGATTTCCGGTTCGCGGACGATCACGTAGAGGGTGAGCAGGTTGTGATTCGGGTTGAGGCCCTGCTTGGCGACGTAGATGCCGCCCTTGACGATCTGGTTGGGCTGCACAAGCGGGCTCTGGACGGTGACTTCGCCGACCTTCGATTCGGCGGTGCAGCCCGAGTTGGCTTCCAGGGTTGCGGCTTCGTATTCGGCTTCGGTGCAGGCCTTGAGGCCTTCGGCGACGGAGGGGTTGGCGGTGAAGCCTTGGGGCAGGGTGACGATAGCTTTCTTCAGCTGAGACTGGGCGCGCGCGTCTGATTTGGGGTTGGTCAATCCCTGGTCTTCGAAGTCGATGTCGAAGTTCAAGCCAGTGGGCGAGGTCGCGGCGTTGGAGGTCGGTTCTGAGTGGATGTGCGGGTCGAAGGGAACCTGGTTGCAGGCCGAGAGGGCGAGGGGGTTGGCGCCGGCGAAGCCCGCGAAGGCCTGGACGGGGTGGCCGAGGCTCGACCAGGATTCACCGGAGACAGCGGTGGCGAAGGGCGCCTGGCAGTCGGTCGGCTGGGTGAGGAAGGCGGGCGGCCCCTGCTGTTCTTGGGGCTGGCAGGGGGGCAGTTCGGATCCGGCGGCGAACTGTTCGCCGTCGATGCAAGACCAGCCGCGCGAGGAGTCGTGGGAGGGGTCGCCAGGGACGCCCCAGAAGGTGGTGGTGGAGGAGATGAAGTTGGCGAGCTGGGTGATGTTGGAGACAGAGACGGTGACGCCGTAATCGCCGGCTTTGGTGCCGGGGGCGCCGGAGCGGACGGAGGTGTCGAGGATCACCGGGGAGCCGTCGACCTCGAAGCCGAAGCGGACGGGCTCGCCGAAGGCGGGTTCGAGGTTGAAGAGGGGGACGGGAACGGTGACGACCTTGAGGTTGGCGGGTTCGTCGATGGTGACGGTGGCGACGCCGATCGCGGTCTCGGGGGGACAGGCGTTGGCGGAGCCGCCGATGAGGATTTCGGTGAACTGGGCGAAGGAGCAGCGGGGCAGGGCGGTGGCGTTGCCGATCTGGCCGGGGGGGAGCTGGAAGGCGAGGTTGCGGGGCAGGGCCGGGGGAACGGTGTCGGCGTTCTGGCGGTTGCCCGAGCTGACGATTTCTTCGCCCTGGTTGAGATCAAAGGTGGCGGTGAGTTGGTAGGGGTGGGCGCCGGCGCGGGGATCGAGGGCGCCGCCCTGGGCTTCGGGGCGCAGTTCGTAGGCTTCGGGTCCGAAGGGCGGTTCGCCGGAGCCGAGCGGCAAGGGCTTTCGCAGGGAGAGCGGAGCTGCGCCCCCGCCGGAGACTTCGGCGGCGTATTCGCTGCCGGGGGCGGCGGCTTCCTCGCTGACGCGGGCGCGGATTTCGAGGTATTCGTAGGGTTCGAGGTCAGGGACGAGCGCTTCGTGGCTGACCGGGCTGGTGGTCTGGCAGCTGAGGGTGCGGCCGGCGAGGGCGCAGAGTTTTTCTTTTTTCTCGATTCCGGTGGGGCCGAGGTCTACGCGCCCGCCCCCGACGGGATAGGCGAAGAAGGAGAGCTGGGGAACGCCCGATTTCTGCACGAAGGAGGCGCCTTCGGGCAGTTCGAGCGTCAGGGTGGCGGGGGCGGAGGTGGCGGCGTTGCCGAGGTTGGAGGCGCGAAGGACGAGGGTCCCTTCGCCGCCTTCGGGGAGGGTGGCGGGGCGGAGGTTGGCGTCGAGGCTCCACCAGGGTTCGAGTTCGGCGGCGGCGGCGGGCCCGGCGGCGAGAAGGCAGGCGACGGCGGTGAGCGCGGTGAGCAGGGCCATCCGCCGGCCTGCGGGCGCACCACTCCCTCGGCCGCGGAGCAGGACGGCCGGCGTAGCGAGAGCACCGATCCGAGAGACCTGGGCCCGCTGACGTCGCTTCGCTTTCACTGTGCTGCTCCTATTGTCGGGATGTGCGGTGAAGTCGGGGATCGAGCGCAGGTTCATCAGCCCCTCCCCCGCTTCGTGCTGGCGCTGCGCTTGTGGGCCTTCGGCCTGTGGTGTTTGTTTTGCTTCTTCTTGTGCTTGGCCTTGTGCTTACGCGCCACGCACTTGCCCGAGCGCTTGACCTTGCCCTTCGGGCATTCGAGGAGGTTGCCGGCGCCTTGGAAGGTGAGCGAGCCGGGGGTCTGGTCGTTGGGCGGGGTGGCGGGCTGCTGGCAGGCGTCGCCTGAGCATTCGACCGGCTTGAGGGGTTCGGCTTCGCCGCCACCGACCCTGGCGTCGTAGAGGTCGCGGGCGGAGTCGATGTCGCGGGGGGCGAGGCGCGAGGAGGTGAGGAAGAAGACGTCGTCGCCGGTTTCGGAGGCGTCGAGGAAGGCCGATTCTTCGGGCGAAGTGCCGGAACTGATCAGGGAGAGGCAGCCGCCGGAGGCGGGGGTGTAGGTGGGACTGGAGGCATCGCAGGTATTGCTCGCCGGCTGGCCCGGGCCCTGGGGGAGCTCGAACTGGTAGACGT
>DASSNA010000135.1:0-2443 GCA_035688445.1 Solirubrobacterales bacterium
TTTCAGGCCGTAAATTTGATGCAGTTCCGCTTTGGGGGGAGATTTGAGGCGACGGCGTGCCTTGGGTTGGGGTGCGGCGCGATGTTGGCAGCCTCTTTCTCTTGGCCCTGGTGGCGCTGGTTGTGATCCGGCCGTGGGAGCCTGTCCATCTCGGTGACCCGCCCCCGCAGAGCGCCAGTGCGCACGTGGTGCGGGCGATCGACGGGGACACGATCGAAGTGCAGCTGGACGGCCGTCGCAAGGACGTCCGCTACATCGGCGTCGACACCCCGGAGACGGTGAAGCCGGGGACGCCCGTGCAGTGCTTCGGGCCGCGGGCACACCGCTTCAACGCCCGCCTGGTCGAAGGCCAGCGGGTGCGACTCGAATTTGGCGTCGAGCGGCGCGACGTCTACGGCCGACTGCTTGCCTACGTCCACCTCGGCCGCCGCTTCGTCAATGCCGAGCTGGTCCGCCGCGGCCTCGCCCGCACCCTCGCGATCGCCCCGAATACCCGCTTTGCAGAGCGGTTTCAGCGTCTCGAGCTAGCGACTGCGCGGGCCGGACGCGGCCTCTGGGGCGCCTGCTGAATTGTGAGCGAATCGTAAGCCCTGCAAGATGTTTTGCTACGGTGCCCGCTGGCCCCCGGGCCCTTCCTTATGAGAATGCGACAGAGCATCTCCCAGTTCGAGACGGCATTCGAGCAGGAGACCTACCTCGAGCGCCGCCGCCGCGAGCAGCTGCGTCGCCGTGCCGCAAACCGGTCACGGGCGCGCAAAATCAACCGTGTCGAGCAGGAGGGGAAGGTCCGCTTCAGCGTCCTCGCCGTCTGCCTCGCCGCGACCGTGATCGTCGTCGTGCTGGCAATGTTCGAGGCCCTCTCCTTCTTGATGTCGTAGCGCCCCGGCTGCCTGCCTACGCACCAATGCCCTCCTTCAATAGACTCGCGCGCCGATGGCTCGACGCTCGCTGAAGCCGCAGCTGAACCAGATCCGCGCCTGGGTGCAACAGGGCCGGACCGACGCTTGGATCGCCCACCAGCTGGAAGTCAGCGCAACCGAGCTGCGCGAGTTCCGCAAGCAGCACGACCTCTCGCCCGACGACGAGAACGCCGCCGCCGGCGAAATCGACCTCCGGGACGAGATCGAAGCCGAGATCGAGGCGGCCACCGAAGCAGAGGAAGCCGAGCAGGCGGAGGCTGAGGATGACGAGGATGAAGGCGAGGAGCAGGAGGAGCGCGCCACTTCCGGCACGGGTTCCGGTCGTCGCCGTCGTCGCCGTCGCGGTCGGCGAGGCGGACGCAGTCGCCGCAAAGAGATCGAGGCAACCTTCGACCACGGCGAAACCGATGGCTACGGCCTCTGGCTCGACGCCTCGGTCAAAGACAATCCCGTGTACACCGAGCACTGGGCCGGCAAGAGCGACGTCACCGTCCGCATCGAGGCCGACCAGATCGTCATCCGCCGCGCCGGCAGCGAGCCCGGTGAGAACGGCGAGTCGGACTCCGAGTCCGACGACGAGTAGCTAGACCGGTAGCTGTCTACCGCCGGCGAAGTCCGTCGCGCCTCTTAGATAGAGCCAGAAGGCGGCGTCGGCCAGCGCCTGCGACTCGTCCTCGATCGCCGGGGCGACGTCGATCGCGACCTGCTGGCACCAGTCGGTGCCCTCGCCGTAGAGGTCGGCTAGTTCGGCGGCGCCGAAAGTCGGCCCGATCCGCCGCCGCAGCTCGTCCCGGATCGCCTCGACCACCCGGTCAGCAAGGCGGCGTCGGCGCGGGTCGTCGATCGACTGCAACGCCCGCCTCCCCTCTTCCCACTGGAAGAGCGCGTTCTCGAGCGGATAGGCCACGGGCCGAGATTACCCGGCAGCTTCTGCCGGCAACAAGCTAGCCCTGCGGCGTATCGGGAATTTCGCGCAGGGGCGCGTTGTGGGGTCCACAGGCGCTCGGGTCGAGCTTTCCTCCCACCCTCCAGACGGTGACTTCTCCCCCCCGGAGGATCGGTTGCACAGCTTTCTCGCCCCGCAGCCAGCGCGCCTCCGGCGAGAGGATCGGGTGGCTCGGGTGGAGGAAGTGGAGGAAGGGAGCGGTGACCAGATAGTCGAGATCGGCGGCGTTGACGGCGGCGCGGAAGGCGGAGCAGGTGGGGATCGCGTTGAAGGCCCCGTGCGGGCCCTCCTGGCCGAGGTAGCTGACGTGGTTGGTCAGGTCGGTGCCGTAGAAGCCGTAGCCGGCGAAGCCGGCGGTGGTGCCGACGAGGCCGATGTGGGAGTGGTCGATGTCGCGCGCCCAGGCGTAGGCGTTATCGAGGTGCATGCCGGGGATCTCTTCCGCGGAGGAACCTTCGTTGGCGAAGCGGCCGTCGAGGTAGTGGCGCTGCAACGGGTAGCCGATCGCGACGATGGTGAGGAGGAGAGCCGCAGAGGCGGCAGCAAGGATGGAGACGCCCGTACCGCGAGAACGCGC
>DASSNA010000149.1:0-8403 GCA_035688445.1 Solirubrobacterales bacterium
TGCATCGCGGCGATGCGGCTGGCGATGGCCTACCGCGAGCGCTGGGGCCGCGACATCGTCATCGACGTGATCGGCTACCGCCGCTTCGGCCACAACGAGACCGACGAGCCCGCCTACACGCAGCCGACGATGGCGGCGCAGATCAAGACCCACCCGCCGGTCTCGGAGATCTACGCCGAGCAGCTGATCGGCGAGGGCGCGGTCAGCGCCGAGGAAGTCGGCAAAGCCTCCGACGAGCGCCACGCGGAGATGTCGGGGGCGCTGAAAGCGCTGAGGGAGAAGATGGAAGCCGGCGAGTACGAGGACCCGACCGTCGCCGGCACCACCACCAGCACCGGCGAACTGCTCGACCGCACCGCCAGCCCGCCCGTCCACACCGCGGTCGATGCCGGGAAGCTACGCGCGCTGAACGAGGCGCTGCTGAAAACGCCCGAGGGCTTCAACGTCCATCGCAAGCTTCGTCGCCCGCTGTCACGGCGGACCGACGCGCTCGAGCAGGGCGGGATCGACTACGGCCAGGCCGAGGCGCTCGCCTTCGCCTCGCTGCTGACCGACGGCGTCCACATCCGCCTCACCGGCCAGGACACCGAGCGCGGCACCTTCTCCCACCGCCACCTCGTCCTCCACGACGAGAACACCGGCCTCAAGTACACCCCGATGCAGAACCTCGAGGACGCCTCCGCCCCGTTCGAGCTCTACAACAGCCCGCTCTCGGAGACCGCCTGCCTCGGCTTCGAGTACGGCTACTCGGCGGCGAGCCCGAGCGCGCTGGTCCTCTGGGAGGCCCAGTTCGGCGACTTTGCCAACGCCGGCCAGGTGATCATCGACAGCTTCATCGTCTCCGGCGAGTCGAAGTGGGGACAGACGAGCCGACTCACGCTGCTACTGCCGCACGGCTACGAGGGGTCGGGGCCGGAGCACTCGAGCGCCCGCATCGAGCGCTTCCTCGCCCTTGGCGCCGAGGGCAACATCCGCATCGCCAACCCCACCACCGCAGCCCAGTACTTCCACCTGCTGCGGCGCCAAGCGCTAATCAAGAAGCCGCGGCCGCTGATCGTTTTCACCCCGAAGGGGCTGCTGCGACTCGACCGCGCGACCGCCACGCTGGAGGAGCTGACCGACGGTGAAATGCAATTCATCCTCGACGATCCGACCGCGGCCGAGCGTAGGGAGAAGGTCGAGCGCCTCGTCCTCTGCACCGGCAAGGTCTACTACGACATGGACGCCAGCGAGCGCCGGGGCGCAGCCGAGAACGTCGCGATCGCCCGGGTCGAGGTCCTCTACCCGTTCGCGAAGGAACAGCTGGAGCGGGTGATCGCGAGCTACCCGAACTTGAAGGAGATCGCCTGGGTCCAGGAGGAGCCGCGCAACATGGGCGCCTGGAAGGTGATGTCGCGGCGGATGCCGAGCGTTCTCCCTGACGGCGTCACTCTTACCTACGTCGGGCGCCAGGGACGGGCCAGCCCCGGCGAGGGCTACTCCGGCGCCCACGCGCGGGAGCAGGAGCGGATCGTCCTCACTGCGCTGACTCCGGCCAGCTGAGCAGCGATGGCTCGGCGCCCGTTCGAGAAGCCCGTCCCGGGCGAGCTGTTTGCCCGGGTCAAGGTGCTCTCCTGGATCGAGCTGGCGATCTTCAGCGCCCTGATCGCCTTCTGGCTGCTGCCGGGGTTCGAAACCGAGACGATGCTGTTCGGCTGGGCGCACGGGCTCGGCTTCGTCGCCCTCTGCGTGGTGATCTGGATCGCCTGCATCAGGAAGGAGGCCCCTTACACCCTCCTCGCCGCGACCCTTACTCCTGTCGGTCCGGTCGGCAGCGTGATCGGAATCGAGCTGATCGAACGCAAAGGGTGGGGAATCGCCGAACAGCGGAGTTCCCAGGAATTCCCGGCGGAAAGCGCCTCAGAAGGTTCGTAAAAGCGGTCGATTCCGCTTGACCGAGTGCATTCGAGCCTGTATAGCTAAACCCTGACTGTTCCTCAGGGCAGTCCCGCCAGGGGGAACGGCCGCGTCGGCATCCCTCCCTGGCTACCGACGCGCAGGTGCAGTGAGGGTCGCGCGGACCCCCCTGCCTCCCGCGGCCCCACTGCGCCTACCCCTTGAGTTTGCGCAGTACGGTCTGCAAGATACCCGCGTTTATAAAGTAAGTAACCTCGTTGGGGGTGTCGAGCCGGACCGTTGCCTGGAACTGTTTTTCATCGCCGTCGTCTCCGCGCGCGGTCACCGTCACCGTTTTCGCCTGACCCTCTTCGAGGTCGCCGATGTCAAAGTTCTCATCCCCGGTTAGACCGAGCGAGGCGACGTTCTCGCCGTCGGCGAACTGAAGCGGCAGCACCCCCATCCCGATCAGGTTGGAGCGGTGGATGCGCTCGAAGCTCTCGGCGATCGCCGCCCGCACCCCGAGCAGCCGCGTCCCCTTCGCCGCCCAGTCGCGGGAAGAGCCGGAGCCGTACTCCTTGCCCGCCAGCACCACCAGCGGCACCCCTTCGTCGGCGTAGGCCATCGCCGCCTCGTAGATGGTGGTCTCCTCGCCATCGGGGAAGTGACGGGTGTAGCCACCGGCGCGGTCGACCAGCTGGTTGCGAAGGCGAATGTTGGCGAAGGTGCCGCGGATCATCACCTCGTGGTTGCCGCGCCGCGAACCGTAGGAGTTGAAGTCTTTGACGTCCACGTCCTGATCGATCAGCCAACGGCCGGCAGGGCTGTCTTTTTTGATCGCGCCGGCGGGTGAGATGTGGTCGGTGGTGATCGAATCGCCGAGCAGAGCGAGAGCGCGGGCGCCGCTAATCGGAGAAACGCCGGGCGCCTCCGCCGGCATCTGCTCGAAGAAGGTCGGCTGGCGCACGTAGGTGGAGTCGGGCCAGGTGTAGCGGTCGCCGGAGGGAACCTCGACCGCGTTCCACATCTCATCGCCGGCGAAAACCTCGGCGTAATTGCGCTTGAACATCTCCGCCTGCACCGAGGCGCCAACCACCTGCTTGATCTCCTCGGCGCTGGGCCAGATGTCGCGCAGAAACACGGGCTCGCCGTCGGAGCCCTCGCCGAGCGGCTCGTTCTGGAGGTCGACGTCCATGCGGCCGGCGAGGGCGTAGGCGACGACCAGCGGCGGGCTCGCCAGGTAGTTCGCCTTCACGTCCTGGTTGATCCGCCCCTCGAAGTTGCGGTTGCCGGAGAGGACGGCGCAGACGGCGAGGTCCTTCTCGGCGATCGCCGCCGAGATCTCCGGCGCCAGCGGGCCGGAGTTGCCGATGCAGGTGGTGCAGCCGTAGCCGACGAGGTTGAACTGGAGGGCGTCGAGGTATTGGGTGAGCCCGGCCTGCTCGAGGTACTCGGTGACGACGGTCGAGCCGGGCGCCAGCGAGGTCTTCACCCAGGGCTTGCGGGAGAGCCCGCGCTGCACCGCGTTGCGGGCGAGCAGGGCGGCGCCGATCATCACGCTCGGGTTGGAGGTGTTGGTGCAGCTGGTGATCGCGGCGATGACGACGCGGCCGTGGTCGAGCTCGACCGTGGCGCCGTCCTCCAGCTCGACCTCGATCGCGTCGCCGGTCCGCGGCTTCGTCGCCGTGCCGGTCACCGCAGGCCGCGGACGGCCGCGCTCGTCGTCGTGGTCCTCGGCCGGCGGGTCGGAGGCGGGGAAGGACTCTTCCATCGCCTCGTCGCGGCCATTGCCCATTTCCTCGGCTGCCTCGGGGTCGAACTCGCCCATCGCCTCGAGGAACGCCTCTTTGGCCTCAGAGAGCGGCACTCGGTCCTGCGGTCGTTTCGGCCCGGCGATGCTCGGTTCGACTTCGCCGAGGTCGAGCTCCAGCAAGTCGGAGAAGACTGGGTCCTCGCTGGAGGAGTCGTGGCCCGCGTCATGGAACATGCCCTGCTCGCGCGCATAGGCGTCGACCAGCTCGATCGTCTCGGTCGGGCGGCCGGTGAGGTCGAGGTAGCGCAGGGTCTCGGCGTCGACGGGGAAGATCGCGCAGGTCGAGCCGAACTCGGGCGACATGTTGCCGAGGGTGGCGCGGTCGGCGAGGCCCAGGGTCGGCAGCCCCGGGCCGAAGAACTCGACGAACTTGGAGACGACGCCGCGCTCGCGCAGCATCTCGGTCACGGTGAGGACGAGGTCGGTCGCGGTCGCCCCCTCCGGCAGCTCGCCGGAGAGTTTGAACCCGACCACCTGCGGCAGCAGCATCGAGATCGGCTGCCCCAGCATCGCCGCCTCGGCCTCGATCCCGCCGACGCCCCAGCCGAGGACGCCGAGCCCGTTGACCATCGTCGTGTGCGAGTCGGTGCCGACCAGGGTGTCGGGGTAGGCCTGAAGGACGCCGCCGTTCTCGCGGCTGTAGACGACCTGGGCGAGGTACTCGAGGTTGACCTGGTGGCAGATCCCGGTCGCCGGCGGGACGACACGGAAGTTGTCGAAGCTCTGCTGCCCCCACTTGAGGAACGAGTAGCGCTCGCGGTTGCGCTCGAAGTCGTGCTCGGCGTTGACCGCGAAGGCGTGCTCGTTGCCGAAGGCGTCGACCTGGACCGAGTGGTCGATCACCAGGTCGACGTCGACCAGGGGGTTGATCGCAGCCGGGTCGCCGCCGATCTCGTCCATCGCGTCGCGCATCGCCGCCAGGTCGACGACCGCGGGGACGCCGGTGAAGTCCTGCATCAGCACCCGGGCGGGCTGAAAGGGGATCTCGACACTCGGCTCAGCAGCCGCGTCCCAAGCAGCGATCGCCTCGACATCATCGGCGCTGACCGAGGTGCCGTCCTCCAGGCGGAGCACGTTCTCGAGCAAGACCTTGATCGAGTACGGCAGGCGGGCAACGTCGAACTTCTCCTGGAGGGCATCGAGACGGAAGATCTCGAACTCTTTCCCTCCCACCTGGAGGCTGGACCGGGCGCCAAACGAATCGTTGCTCACGATTCCATCCTAGGCAATTGGCTGCTTAGCGCTTATCGGGCGAGTGGCCTTCGGCGACTGCTTTAGCTGCCTTCTGGCCGGTGGAGCCGCTCTGGGCTTTTACGCCTAGGGAGGGACTCATCAGGGCGAGGTGGGCGCCGGCGCGTTGGGGCAGCGGCGCGATGGTCACCTCTACCTTGTTGCGCTCGATCGCCTTGACGGTGGCGGCGCCTACCTGCTCGGGCGAGGAGGTACCCATGCCCGGGGGCGCCTTAGCTCCGGCGTCGGCAAACATGCCGGCTTCGCGGATGAAGCCGGGTGAGACCAGGGAGACGCCGATACCGCGTGGTCCGAGGTCGGCGCGCAGTGCGAGCGAAAAGCCTCGGAGGCCGAACTTGGTGGCGTTGTAGACGGAGCTGCGGGGGCTGGCAGCCTTGCCGGAGAGCGAGGCTACGAAGACCAGGTGGCCGCTGCCGGCCTCTAGCATCGCCGGGTAGAGGGCGCGGGCGAGCAGCATCGGTGCCTCGAGGTTGACGCGCAGCCCACGCTTCACCTCCTCGGCGCTGAACTCGTCCAGTTTTCCTGCCCCTGGCAGACCGGCGTTGGCGATGAGGATCTCGGTGCCGACGGCTTCGGCCGCGAGGCGCTCGGCGGCGTCGGGCTCGGCGAGGTCGGCGGGCAGGACCCGGTGGCCGTCGCCGGGCAGTTCCGCGGCCAGCGCTTCCAGCGCCTCTCGGCTTCGCGCGCTCAGCAGCAGCTGGGCGCCGCGCTCGGCCAGCGCCTTCGCCATCGCCCTTCCGAGCCCGCCCGTAGCCCCCGTGAGCAGCGTTTTTCGGCTCGAAAGGTTCATCCCAGAGCGCAAGCTACCAGCCACCGCGTCGAACAGATCTCTTGATGGGAAGAGAAATTTCGCCTAAATATTTGCGTTTTGTGAGCGTGACGCCGGTAAATCGTCTACACTGCCGCCGTTCGATCACCGAAGCGCCTAATCCCCGAAGCAAAGAGCGGATGGGGAGCGGGGGAACCACGTTTTCGGGGCGAGCCCACCTAATAGGTGGGGGCGCAAGCTCCTTTCGCGCCAGCCCGACAGCTAACCCCGTAGGCCGACGAAGGAGAATCGGTTTGCTGCACAATTTCAGGTTGAAGGTCGGGTTGGCGTTGATCGCGGCCCTCTTCGCAACCGCTCTTATCGCCCCGGGTAGCGCCCTGGCGGGCTGCGACACGGGCGGCATGTCCGCTGCCGAAGTCGACGTCTGCACGCCGACCGCAAAGGCAAAGCTGCTGGCCAACGGCATGCTGATCCCGCCGAAGAGCGCGCCGCCGCGCGTCAAAGCGGTGATCGCCGCGGCGAACAAGATCCGCAGCAAACCGTACCTCTGGGGCGGTGGCCACGCCCGCTGGTGGGACCGCGGCTATGACTGCTCCGGCTCGGTCAGCTTCGCCCTTCACGGCGGCAAATTCCTCGAAAGCCCCCTCCCCTCTGGGCCCTTGGAGAAGTGGGGCCTGGCGGGCGAAGGTCGCTGGATCACCGTCTACGCCAACGCTGGCCATGCCTACGCCGTGATCGCCGGCTTCCGCTGGGACACCTCCGGCGACGAAGGCGGCGAAACCGGCCCCCGCTGGCACGAAGAACTGCGCGACAACGTCGGCTACATCGCCCGCCACCCGGCTGGGTACTAGACGCCGGCGGTACGGGAGGGTCGATACCCCTCCTCACTCAACTTGCTCGGGTGATCGGCTACGGCCGTCCGAGGGCCGCGCGACCGAGAAGTACAAGCCGTTCGGAGGGGTATCGACCCTCCCTCCCATCCGCAGCAAGCTACGGCCGGGCATCGTGCGGGACGCCTCCTGCGCGCTAGCTGCCGAGGGACGAGCGGCTACGAGTTCCGTGGTTCCTTTGTCCGGATATACATGACAAAGGAACCACGGAACTGAAGTGATGCTGCCGAATGTTGAGGGAGTTGGGTGAGACTCGCCGGACCCTCCCCGCTGTTGTCCGCCGAGCCTCACCCAACTCCCTCCCACGACCCCGTAGTACAACCCGGCTAAGCCGCCCGGGCCACTTTGTCCTTGCTTTCCGCGCCGCTCCGGATAACTTCTGGGCATAGACGCTGCGGTTCCTGACATCCGGCTCTCCGGCCTCACCAAGCGCTATGGCGAGGTGGTGGCGGTTGCGGGCATCGATCTCGAGATCGCGGCGGGGGAGTTCTTCACGATGCTGGGGCCGTCGGGCTCGGGCAAGACGACGACGCTGCGGATGATCGCCGGCTTCGAGGACCCGAGCGGCGGCGCGATCGAGCTCGCCGGCGAGGACGTCAGCGGTGTACCGCCCTATGACCGCGCCGTCAACACGGTCTTCCAGGACTACGCACTCTTCCCTCACATGAGCGTCGGCCAGAACGTCGAATACGGGATGAAAGTGGCGAAGGTCAGCAAGGCCGAGCGCGCCAAGCGCCGGGACGAGGCGCTGGAGATGGTGCGCCTTCCCGGCTATGCCGAGCGCCGCTCGGCCGAGCTCTCCGGCGGACAGAAGCAGCGAGTGGCGCTGGCGCGCGCGATCGTCAACCGGCCCCGGGTGCTGCTCCTCGATGAGCCGCTCGGCGCCCTCGACCTGAAGCTGCGCGAGCAGATGCAGACGGAGCTGAAGACGATCCAGAGCGAGGTCGGGATCACCTTCGTCTACGTCACCCACGACCAGGACGAGGCGCTGACGATGAGCGACCGCATCGCCGTCTTCAACGACGGCCGGATCGAGCAAGTGAGCCCGCCGCTGGAGCTCTACGAGCACCCCGCCAGCGAGTTCGTCGCCGGCTTCGTCGGGGTCTCCAATCTGCTCGAGCGCGAGGGCCGGCGGATCACGATCCGCCCCGAGAAGATCGAGCTGCTCAAGCCCGGCGTCGCGGCCGATAGCCTCCACACGGAGTCCGGTCGCATCGTCGACGTCGCCTACGCCGGCATGGTCACCCGCTTCACGGTCCAGCTGGACTCCGGGGAGAGGCTTCAGCTGGTCAGGCAAAACGTGGAGAGCGCGTCCCCAGACGCACTGCCCGGGCAGGGACAGGAGGTCCTCGTCGGTTGGCGACCGGAGCACGCGGCCGCGATCGGTGAGAAGTCAACTAAACAGGAGGTTGCACAATGAGGAAGAGGGATGCCCATCCTGCCAGGACGGCGTGGCTCGTCGTCACCGGCCTGGTCGCTTTCATGCTCGTGCTCGCCGGCTGCGGCGGCGGGAGCAGCAGCACGAGTGGCGGTGGCAGTAGTGGCGAAGAACTGCAGAAGCTCGGCAAGGGCGAGGGCGCACTGAACCTCATCTCCTGGGCGGGCTACGTCGAAGAAGAATGGGTCAAGCCGTTCGAACAGAAGACCGGCTGCAAGGTCAACAACAAGGTCGCCGGCACCTCCGACGAAATGGTGGCGCTGATGCGCACCGGCCAGTACGACGGCGTCTCGGCCTCCGGCAACGCGACCGCGCGCCTGGTCGAAGGCGGCGACGTGGCGCCGGTCAACGTCAGCCTCGTCCCCAA
>DASSNA010000172.1:0-2336 GCA_035688445.1 Solirubrobacterales bacterium
AGAAGGGGTAGATGCGGGAAATGCCCGCACTCCACCTTCTATAGGCTGCCCACGGATGGCCGAATCCTTCGACCAGATCGTCATCGGCGGGGGCCCGGGCGGCTACGTCGCCGCCATCCGCGCCGCCCAGCTGGGCCAGAAGACCGCCGTGGTCGAGCGCGACAAAGCTGGCGGCCGCTGCCTCAACTACGCCTGCATCCCGGCCAAGACCGTGCTGCGCACGGCGGAGATCTTCCACGAGGCGACCTCGAGCGCCGAGCTCGGTGTGGTCGTCGAGGGCGCCTCGCTCGACTGGGAGGCGCTGCAGAAACGCCGCGCCGACGTCTCGGCGACGCTCTCGGGCGGGGTCGAAGGGCTGTGGAAGAAAAATAAGATCGAGTTCATCGAGGGCGACGGCGCGCTGACCCCCGAGGGCAACGTCAAGGTCGGCGACGAGGTCTACGAGGCAAAAGCGGTGACGCTGGCGACCGGTTCGGTGGCGCTGCCGATCCCAGGCGTCGAGTTCGGCGGCCGGGTCCTCGACACCTGGGGCGCCTGGTCGCTGGCGGAGCGGCCGAACAAGATCGCCGTGGTCGGCGCCGGCGCCTCCGGTGCCGAGCTCGCCTCCGCCTACGCGCGCTTCGGCACCGAGGTGCTCCTGGTCGAGATGCTCGATCAGATCCTCCCCGCCGAGGACCGCGACATGGCCAAAGTCGTGGAACGGGTCTTCAAACGCCACGGGATCGAGATCTCGACCGGGACGCCGGTGCAGAACGTCGAAGCCGGCGATTCGTCGGTCAAGTTCACCTACGGCGACAACTCGGCTGAGGTCGACTACCTCTGCATCGCCGGCGGCCGCGGCCCCGACGTCGAGGGCCTGGGACTGCAGGAGGCGGGAGTCGAGCTTGAGGAGAACGGCAAAGTCAAAGTCGACGAGTTCCAGCGCACCACGAACCAGAAGGTCTTCGCGATCGGCGACCTCGTCAATGCCAAGGCGCTCGCCCACAAGGCCTCCGAGGAGGGCGTTGTCGCGGTCGAGACGGCGGCCGGGGTGGAGACGCACGCTGTCAACCAGGACCTCGTCGCCGGCGCCACCTTCTGTCAGCCGCAAGTGGCAAGCGTCGGCCTCACCGAGGCGCAGGCCAAGGAGGCCGGCTACGACGTCAAGGTCGGCAAGCAGAAAATCGCCGGCGAGGGCGCGGGCACCGTCTACGAGGACAAAGACGGCCTCGTCAAGCTCGTCGTCGAGGCCAGGTACGGCGAGATCCTCGGCGCCCACGTGGTCGGCAACAGCGCCTGCGACATGATCGCCGAGCTGGTCGCCGCGATGGAGCTCGAGGGCGGCTACCAGGAGGTCGCCCGCACCGTTCACCCCCACCCCACCGTCTCGGAGGCGATCCTCGACGCCGCCCGCGCCGTCGACGGCTGGGCCATTCACGCCTAGCGTGGCCGAGCGCGCCGTCTTCTACTTCGACCTCGGGTCTCCCTACGCGTATCTGTCCGCCGAGCGGATTAGCGGGCTCTTTACCGAAGCGGGGCTGGAGCAGCCGGAGTGGCAGCCGATCCTGCTCGGCGGGCTGTTCGGCCGCTTCGACCGCGGCTCCTGGGCGGAGACCGAGGCGCGGGCCGAAGGGATGGCCGAGGTCGAGCGCCGCGCGGCCGAGTACGGGCTGCCGCCGATCGCCTGGCCGAAGCCGTGGCCGGGCAACACGCTGGTGGCGATGCGCGCCGCCACCTTCGCCAAGCAGACCGGGCGCACGATCTCCTTCTCCCTCGCCGGCTTCCGCCAGGCCTTTGCCGCCGGCCGCGATCTCACCGACGTCGACAACGTGACGATCGCCGCCGCGGCCTGTGAGCTGCACCCGCGCTCGCTGCTGAAAGCGGTCGAAACCGAAGGGGTGAAGCGGGCCCTGCGGGAGGCGACCGACCGCGCCGGCGACCTCGGCGTCGAAGGCGTCCCCGCGGTCGTCGTCGGCGAGGAGGTCTTCTGGGGCGACGACCGCCTGGGGGAGGCGGTCGAGGCAGCGGCGCGGCGCGGCTGACTCAGACGCGTCCCACGAACTGCATCAAATTATCTATCTACTGGGTGGAGAATTTGATGCAGTTCGGCGGGGAAGGGCGTGATCTAAGGTGATTGCGATGGCAGATCTGCCTGACGCCGCCACCTGTTACGAGCTGCTCGCGCGGATGGCGCTGATCCGCCGCTTCGAGGAAGAGGCGGGACGCCAGTACCAGCGGGCCAAAGCCGGTGGCTTCCTGCACCTGGCGATCGGCGAGGAGGCGACGATCGTCGGCACCACCTCGGTGATGCGCGAGGAAGACTTCCTCATCGGCACCTACCGGACGCACGGGCACGC
>DASSNA010000173.1:0-3599 GCA_035688445.1 Solirubrobacterales bacterium
TCCTCGGTTTTGCCGAACGCCAACGCTTCGCCCTGGGCGAAGACGTTCGACATGAGGATGTCGTGGTGGTTGCCGAGCGGGTTGAGCGAGTTGGCGAAGCCGATGAAGTCGCAGGGGATCAGCCGCGTCCCCTGGTGGATCAGCTGGTAGAAGCTGTGCTGGCCGTTGGTCCCCGGCTCACCCCAGTAGATCTGGCCGGTCTCGTAGTCGACGTGGGTGCCGTCGAGGGTGACGTGCTTGCCGTTCGACTCCATCGTCAGCTGCTGCAGGTAGGCGGGGAAGCGGTTCAGGTACTGGTCGTAGGGCAGCACGGCGCAGGTCTCGGCGCCGAAAAAGTCGCCGTACCAGACGGCGAGCAGGCCCATCAGCATCGGCAGGTTGGCGGCGGGCGGCGCCTCGCGGAAGTGCTCGTCCATCGCGTGGAAGCCGGCCAGCATCTCTTTGAAGCGGCCGGGGCCGATCGCGAGCATCGTCGAGAGCCCGATCGCCGAGTCCATCGAGTAGCGGCCGCCGACCCACTCCCAGAAGCCGAACATGTTGTCGGTGTCGATGCCGAACTTGGAGACCTCCTCGGCATTGGTGGAGACGGCGACGAAGTGCTTGGCGACCGCCGCCTCGTCGCCGCCCAGTCCCGCCAGCGCCCACTCGCGGGCGGTGCGAGCGTTGGTCATCGTCTCCAGCGTCGTGAAGGTCTTCGAGGAGATGACGAAGAGCGTCTCCTCGGGGTCGAGGTCTCGGGTCTTCTCGGCGAAGTCGGTGCCGTCGACGTTGGAGACGAAGCGAAAGGTCATCTCGCGACGGCTGTAGTGCTTGAGCGCCTCGTAGGCCATCACCGGCCCGAGGTCGGAGCCGCCGATGCCGATGTTGATGACGTTGCGGATCGGCTTGCCGGTGTGGCCGCGCCACTCCCCCGAGCGCACCCGCTCGCAGAAGTCCGTCATCCGGTCGAGCGTCTCGTGCACCTCCTTGACCACGTCGACCCCATCGACGAGGAGCGAGCGCTCCCGCGGCATCCGCAGCGCCACGTGCAGCACCGCCCGGTCCTCGGAGACGTTGATGTGCTCACCGGCGAACATCGCTTCGCGACGCTCCCCGACCCCGCGCTCCTTGGCGAGCACGCCGAGCAGCAGCAGCGTCTCGTCGCTGACCCGGTTCTTAGAGAAGTCGAGGTAGAGGCCGGCGCCCTCGGCGCGCAACCGCTCGCCGCGCTCGGGGTCGCCGGCGAAGAGCTCGCGCAGGTGGATGCCGCGGATCTGCTCGAAGTGAGCCTGCAGCTGGCCCCAGGCCTGCGTCTCGCGCAAGGCGCTCATCGCTGTTCCTTTTCGTTGCTAAACCCCAAAAAGGAACAACTCACCCTGCGACGACCCCGCTCTTCGAGCCGATCGTCTCCAGCATCTCTTCCCAGGACTTGTTGAAGCTCCCTTTGCCCTCCTCCTGGAGACGGGTCGCCAGGGCGGCGACGTCGATCCCCGCCTCGTCGAACTCGGCCAGCACCTGCTCGCAGTTGCCGCCGTCCTTGGGGAGGAGCTCCTTCACCTCACCGTGGTCGGCGAAGGCGTGCAGGGTCGGCTCCGGCATCGTGTTGACCGTGAACGGCGAGGCGAAGGCCTCGATGTAGAGGGTGTCGGAGGCGTCGGGGTCCTTGGTCCCGGTGCTGGCCCAGAGCAGCCGCTGCGGGCGCGCGCCCTCGTTCATCAGGCGGCGCATCCGGTCCGATTCCAGCAGCTCGTTGTAGGCGCGGTAGGCGCGGCCGCCGATCGCGATCCCGAGCCGGTTGACCAGTTGCTCCGGCACGTCCTTGCCGACGGCGACGTCCCAGCGGCTCATGAAGATCGAAGCGACGGAGGCGACGTCCGGGTCGAGCCCAGCCTCGATCCGCCGCTCGATCCCGCGCAGGTAGGCCTCCGCGGCGCCGAGGTACTGCTTGTCATCGAAGAGCAGGGTGACGTTGATCGGAATGCCGGCGAAGATCGACTCCTCGATCGCCTCGCGGCCGGCCTCGGTGCCCGGGATCTTGATGTAGAGGTTGGGACTGCTGCCCTTAGCGTGCAGCGCCTTCGCCTCCTCGATCGTCGCCGCCGCGTCGTCAGCGATCAGCGGCGAGACCTCGAGCGAGCAGAAGCCGTCAACGCCGGCGGTGTGGCGGTGGACGTCGGCAAACAGGTTGGTGGCGTCGCGCAGGTCGGCCAGCGCCAGCTCGAAGAAGATCTTCTCGTTCTCGTTGGCGCCGACGCCCTCGCCGGCGGCCGCCTTCGGCGCCAGCTCGGCGATCTGCTCGTCGTAGGCGTCGCCGGCGCCGATCGCCTTGTCGAAGATCGTCGGGTTCGAGGTCAAGCCGGTGACGGAGAGGTCGCGGATGTAGCCCTCCAGGACCCCTTCGCGCAGCATCGGTCGGGTGATGTTGTCGAGCCAGAGGCTCTGGCCCAGTTCGTGCAGACGCTCGGTGGGCTTCATCAGCCGCCTCCTCAGCTCGTGGATTTCGCGGTCGCGCGCTCGGCGACCTCGCGCGCCACCTTGGTGACGTTGTCGACGGTGAAGCCGAACTCGGCCTCGACGTCCTTGAACGGCGCCGACTGTCCAAAGGTAGTCATACCCATGATCGCGCCCTCGGTACCAACCCATTTCTCCCAGCCGAGCGGCGAGCCCTCCTCGATCGCGAGCCGGGCGGTGACGCCGGGCGGCAGTACCTCGTCGCGGTAGGACTGGTCCTGCTGCTCGAAGATCTCCCAGCAGGGGAGGCTGACGACGCGGCTGCGGATTCCGTCCGCCTGCAACCGCTCGTGGGCGCCGACGGCGAGCTGGACCTCGCTGCCGGTGGCGATCAGGATCAGCTCCGGGTCTCCGTCTTCGGGGTCGGCGAGGACGTAGCCGCCGCGCTGGGTGCCCTCGGCCGAGGCGTACTTGGAGCGGTCGAAGACCGGCACGTTCTGGCGGGTCATCACCATCGCGACCGGGTTGTGGGTGCGGTTGAGGGCGATCTTCCAAGCCTCGACCACCTCGTTGGCGTCGGCGGGTCGGATCACGTCGAGGTGCGGCATCGCCCGCAGCGCCATCAGCTGCTCGATCGGCTGATGGGTCGGGCCGTCCTCGCCGAGCCCGATCGAGTCGTGGGTGAAGAGGTGGATCACCGGCAGCTCCATCAGCGCCGAGAGGCGGATCCCGGCGCGGCCGTAGTCGGAGAAGGTGAGGTAGGTCGACCAGAGCGGACGCAGCTTGCAGAGCGACATCCCGTTGCAGGCCGTGGCGGCGCCGTGTTCGCGGATCCCGAAGTGGACCTGTCGGCCGTCGTAGCTGCCGGGCTCGAAGTTTTCGGAGCCGTCGAAGGTGAGGCGGACGGCCGTCGAGTCGGTGAGGTCGGCGGAGCCCGCGATCAGCCATGGGACCCGCTCGGCGATCGCGTTCTCGACCTGATTGGAGGCCTTGCGGGTGGCGAGTCCCTTCTCTTCGTCGGCCTCGAACGACGGCAGATCCTCGTCCCAGCCGATGGGCAGGCGACGGCGCTGCATCGTCTCGATTTCCTCGGCGTAGTCGGACGCGGCGAGCTTCTCCCTCCAGGCGGCGCTTTCCTCGGCTCCGCGCTTCCCGATCACCTCGTCGAA
>DASSNA010000188.1:0-14254 GCA_035688445.1 Solirubrobacterales bacterium
CCGCGTGCTGCAGGGACTTGGCGGCGGTGGACTCGTGCCCCTGACGCTGGCCATCGCGGCTGACCTCTATCGCGGCGGGGGCAGGATCGTCGCGCTCGGTTCGGTGGCCGGCCTGCAAGAAGCGGGCAGCGTGTTCGGTCCCTTGTACGGCGCGACACTCGCCGCCGCCACCGCTTCCGCGGGTGGCTGGCGCTTCGTTTTCTGGTTCAACGTGCCGCTGGCGGCCGCAGGCGGGCTCTGGGGCGCCTTCGTCCTGCGCGAGCTCTCCCGCCGCGACAGCGTCCGCGGCCTCGACCTTGCCGGCACCCTCACCTTCGTCGTCGGCCTCACCGGGCTCGTCTACGGGGTCTCGCGCGGCGGTATCTCCGGCTGGAACGACCCGCTCGTGTTCGGCAGCCTCGCCGCCGCCGCCGTCCTCCTCCCCCTCTTCGTCTGGATCGAGCACCGCGGCCGGGCGCCGATGCTCGACCTCGCGATCTTCCGCAACCGCCTCTTTGCCGCCGCCACCGGCGCCGCCTTCATCAACGGCCTCTCCCGCTTCGCGCTGATGTTCATCTTCGTCTTCTATTTCCAGGGCGCCCAGGGAGACGACCCGATCACCGCCGGGGTCAAGCTGGCGCCGATGGCGATCGGGATGCTCGTCTCCTCGCCGCTCGCCGGCGTCTGGGCCGACCGCCACGGCTCCCGCACGCTCGCCGCCGCGGGGATGCTGGTCACCGCCCTCGGCCTGGGTCTGATGACGACCCTGCAGGCCAGCTCGCCCTACTGGGAGAGCGGGGTCTGGCTGGCCCTGGTCGGCGTCGGCTCGGGCATGTTCAACTCTCCGAACACCGCCGCGATGATGGGGACGGTCCCGACCGAGCGCCGCGGCATCGCCGCTGGCGCCCGCACGATGCTGCAGAACACCGGCGCCGTGATCTCAATCGCCTTTGTCCTGGCGATCGTCACCAACTCGATCCCGAAAGAGGTCCTCTTCGCGATCTTCTCCGGCCTCGCCTCCGGCCTCTCCAGCGCCCAGCTCGACCCCTTCATCCACAACATGCACACGGCGCTCTGGGTGCTGGCGGCGACCTCGGTCCTCGGCGCCGGGGTTTCGCTGCTGCGGCCGAAGGACGAGAGCGCCCCAGAGATCCCATGCCCTCCGGCCACCGCGATCGAGGAGGCGATCTCCGAGGAGATCGGAGCGACCCCATGAGTGGCGAGAGGGAGCTGCGGATTGGCGAGGTGGCGAAGCTCGCCGGCACCACGCCACGGACGATCCGCTACTACGAGGAGCTGGGGCTGCTGCCGGCGGCAAGCGAGCGCCGTCCTGGCGCCCACCGCACCTACGCCGAAGCGGACGTCGAGCGCCTCACCGAGCTGCTGCGCCTGAAGGATCTGCTCGGCCTCTCGCTGGAGGAGCTGAAGGAATTAGTTGAGGCCGAGGGGGCGCGAGCCGAGCTGCGGCGCGAGTGGCGCGGCGGCGTCGAAGACCCGGTCCGGCGCCGCCAGATCCTCGAGCAGTCCCTCACCTACATCGCCCGCCAACTCGACCTGGTTCGCCGCCGCCGCGACGAGATCGCCAAGCTCGAAGATGAGCTGGTCGCCCGCCGCAAGCGAGCCCGCACCCTCCTGCGCGAGCTTGACCGGGAGCCAGCGAAAGGCTGAGCTGTAGGGAGGGGTGTCGGCCCCCTCCCTACCGCGACGCTTGGTCCCTAGGCGTCAGCAGGGATGGCGACGCCGGCGGTCTGCTCCTCGAAGTGCTTGCTCAGCATCGTCACCTGGCCCTGGTAATTGGAGCCGAGGTCGCTGCCATAGAGGCGTTCGGCCGGCGCCGCCATCCACTCCAAGCCCAGTTTGCAGACCGGCTGGCGGTGCTCGACCATGAAGGAGACGTCGCGGGCGCGCACCTCGAGCGCCGCCCGGCTGCCGTGACGCCCACCCTCGGGGTCGTAGCCGAAACCGGGGTCGAAGAAGCCGGCGTAGTGGGTGCGGAGCTCCCCCGCGGTGGGGTCGTAGGCCATCATCTCAGCGGCGATCTGCGGCGGGATGCAGACCCCCTCGGCCGAGAGCAGCAGGTAGAAGATCTCGGGCTCGAGCACGACGCGGCCGCCGGGCTCCGGATAGACCGGGTCCCAGTAGTCGGTCCAGCGGTAGGCGCGGATCCGCGAAAGGTCGACCGGCAAGCTGTTCTTCTTCGCCCGGTAGCCGACGACGCGGTCGGTCGGGCCGGAGAGATCGAGGCTGAGGAAAAGGCCATCGGCGACCGCGAGCTCGGACTGGCGCAGCGCGTGCGAATCGAGGTAGAGCAGCGGGAACTCGTCCTGCAGCTCGCGGATCTCTTCGTCGGCGAGACGAACATCGCCGCGGGCAAGGCGCAGTTGGTTGAGCGAGAGCCCCGCCTTGACCTGGATCGCGAACGAGCGTGGCACGACCTCCAGGTAGAGCTTGCCGCGGTAGCCGGCGCGGATGTCGTCGAAGCGGTGGTGGCGGTCGGTAATGACCCGCGTGAAGACATCGAGGCGGCCGGTCGAGCTCTTCGGGTTGGCCTTCGCCCGTACGTCCTCGGGCAGGTTCAGCTCCTCGATCAGCGGCACCAGGTAAGGGCGGTCGCGCACCAGCACCGCCCCGTCGCGCAAGTCGACGCGCTGGAAGGCGAGGCCGTCGATCTTCTCCTCGACGGTCGAGTCGACGTCCGGCAGAAAGGAGCAGCGCAGAGCCCAGGCGAAATCACCGAGCCGTAGGTCGATGCTCGCCGGCTGTATGGCCTCGGGCCGAATCCGGTAGTCGCCGGAGTTGACCCACTCCGCCTCAATCGCCTCGTTCAGCGTCTGCGACGGGAGGACACCGCTTCTCGCCTCATTCATTCAGCGGAGACTATTCGCCGAGCCTCCTCCACGCCCAGGTGAGCGGTTAGGGCAAATTCTAGAATCTCCGGGAAAAGCTGCTCGAGCTGCTCGCCGTCGCCGACCAAAACCCGGCGTCCGAGCAGGGAGGCAATTCCGCCGATAACTGCTTCGTCGGTGGCCTCCGGCACTTCGGCCCCGGCTGGCCCCGGCGGCGCCCCCTCCCGCAGGTAACCGACGAAGGATTCGATTGCGGCCTGGTAGCGGTCATAGACGCCGCGTCCAGCGCGCAGACCTTCGACCAGAGTGATGCTGGCAAGGGCAGGTTCGGACGCGAATGTCTTCAGCAGCGCTTCGATCGCGGCGCGGACTCGAAGTGCCCAGTCCTTCTGCGTGGTCTCCCGACAGGCGACGAGAACGCGCTCGCGGATCTGATCGATCGCCACATCGTAGGCGGCGACAAAACAGTCATCCTTACTTTCGAAGTGCTTGTAGAAGTCGCTCTTCGAGACCGCGGCCCGCTGCCCAATTAATGACACAGTGGTTTTTTGATAACCCACCTCGTATAGGGCCTGAATAAGGCCAGAGATCAGCCTGTCGCGCTGATTAGCGGCAACGAACTCGGGCGAGAGCCCGTGGCGACCTCTCGGTAGTCGATCCATTCCAGTATTGAGTCTGCCACCGTACTGTCACTTTCGTCTCCCGGTACCGCCAACGTTTCCTACACCGAGGTACGGCGATAGGACGAACTGGGACAGTTCAGAGAGAAGGCCAGCCGCTCCTTCGGCTTCTCCGCGCCGGATCTTCTGCTGGAGAATCCAGGCGACTCCGCCGACCAGTGACTCCTCGATCGTCGCCGGAAGGTCGGGTCCCTTGGGCGCACTCTTGCGCAGCAACTCGACAAAATCATGCATGCCCGCGTCGTAGAGGCGGGCCGAGCTCGGGGTGGCGGAGATAGCCTCGACCATGCACATCCGCGCAGCGGCAGGGTGCTCAGCGATGTAGTCGAGGAGAGCCGCCATGCCGGCGACGATCCCGTCCTCTGCGGATCCCGTATTTTGCTCGCAGGCCTCTTCGACCACCATGCGCATTTCGGTCATCGCCGAGTCGATCGCAGAGAGGAAAAGATCCTCCTTGCCGTCGAAGTTGTCATACAAGGTTTTGCGGGCTACTGCGGCGCTGCGCACGATGTCGGCGATCTTCGTCGCCTCGTAGCTCTTTTCGGCAGTCAGATTGGCGATTGCATCCATCATGCGGCGCCGCTTGTGGCTGGCGACAAACTCCCGTGGCAGCTCCGGTCGCGTCGACGTCATCGCGATTCTCCTTCTTCAAGCTCGCCCGGCTGAGGAATGGCGGCGCTCAATGGCGCGCGCTGCTCACCAATGTTCTGGTACCGTGAGAAAACTTGCGTTGTTTTTATTAAATACGAGTGAGTTTTTCGGTGCCCTTCGATCGAATTCAGCTGACCCAAGAAACCCTCCTCGCTGCGATCGGTGACGACTGGCCTGCAGATCAAGTCGAGGCGGCAATCGAGCTGCTCGCCAACAGCAGCGGCAAGTTCCCCCCTGGGATCCGAAAACTCCCCTCGGACCTGGTGCGGACGATCCAGCGCGAGCGACTGATCGCCGCCATCCTCAACGCCGTCGCCGACCTTGGCTATTTGGAAACCAACGTCCAAGACGTGATCGATCGGGCCGGTGTCTCCCGCCCAACCTTCTACGAGCATTTTTCCAATAAAGAAGACTGCTTCCTCGCCGCCTTCGACACCAGTGCCGAACGGTTGCGAAAGAAAATCGACGCGGCCGCCCGCAAGGGTGGAGGCAGCTGGCGCGACCGGGTTCGCTATGCCCTCGAATCCCTGTTGCGATTCGCCGCCCGAGAACCGGAGACGGCTCGCACGATGGTTGTTGAGGCACGGGCGGCAAGTGCCACCGCTGTTAGGCGTCGTGTCGAACTTTTGGATCACTTCGCTGAATGCCTCGACTCTCAGGCTCGCAAGCTCCTCCCGCAAACAGCTTCCCACACGGAGGTGACGGCTTCCGGAATCGTTGGAGGGGTCGAATCTCTGCTCTATTCGCGGCTGTGCAAGCAGGAGTACGACCGGCTCGAGTCCCTTTTGCCCTCGCTGATGTACTTCGTGGTTCTTCCCTACGAAGGTCATGAGGCAGCAAATGAGGCGTTCGCGGTCAACTAGATCCAGAGTACTAAAACTGGACAGTAAGTACAGCACTTTTTAGGCTTTATGCCGATCCGTATTGACGGCTGGCCAGCCAGCCCAGTCGGTCCCTCGTACCCCGCTTGCCCGGCAAAGACACCAAATCTTTCCTAAAGATTTCGGAAGCGAGGGAGCCCGGTGCGTTCAGCGGGCGTGCATCATTCTCATCCCTCGAGCGAGTTGCCCGATGCTGGTTGCCCCTGGTGGCGTCGGGACAGCGCGGAAGGTCGAAGCCGGTAGGTGCAGCCTGAAGGCGATCCGTCCCTTGCGGTCAAAGCCGGTGACCAGCGGGTTGTCGCCCCAGCTGACGAGCCAGCCGCCGCCGGGCAGTTCCCGCGCCGAGCCGCAGCAGTGGCTTCGTCGCACCTCGGGGTCGTTCAACTGGCCTTTGTAGATCGCCTTGCCGGCGGCGAGATCGAGCCGGTAGAAGACGACCCGAGGGCGGCGCGGGCGATCCTTGCCGTTGTCGAAGATCGTCAGCCGGCCGTAGCGGTCGAGGCGGGCATCGTGCTGGCCGCCGAGCAGCTTGGTCGCGGGGTCGCCGACGACGTCGAGGGACTTACCAGTGGGAGTGCCGCCAAGCTTCCACCGGATCTCGCCGGTGGCCCGGTCGATCCCGTAAACGGCGTCGGTGTGGCGGGTGGAGATGATCACTTCGTCGTGCCCCCGGGGCTCGATCGAGTTGATGTGGACCGGGTCGAAGGCTTCCCGGTGGAGGCGGCGGCGCGAGTTGCTGAGCACGTTGTGCCACCAGCGCCCCGTCTCCCGCAGGGAGATGTGGCCGCGCGAGTTCCAGTGCCATAGCTCCCGGCCCGCGGGGTCGACTTCCTGCACTTCGGCGGAGACGATCGCCGCGCGTTGCGGGCCGCCGAAGCGGCTCAGGTCAGCCGTTTCCGGCACGTAGCTGTCGAGCAGAACGTTGCCATTGGGCAGTTCGCGGTACTCGTGGCCGTCCACGATCGAGCCCTTGGTCCGCACCAGCCGCAGCAGCTTGCCGGACTCCGACCGCACCTCGTAGGCCATCCGTGGGTCGAGTCCATAGCCGTCACCGAAGGAGCGCGCCCAGGCGATGCTGCCGTCGCGGAGCACCTGGCCCCATAGCGCTCGCGTGTCGGGGTTGAACCACCAGCGCGGCACTCCTTCGGTGTCGAAGACGATCACCCAGGGCCGGTCGTCCTTGGGACTGGTGTAGGTGACGACGAAGAGGGCGGGTGGCACGGGGCGAATCGATTCGAATCGCCAACCTGGAAAGTCCTGCGGTAGGGGAACTTGACCAGGCGCTCCGCCGGGCTGGCCAGAGGCCCCACTGCAGCCGCTGAAAAGCAGCAAGAAAAGGAGCGCGGCAGCAAGCAGAGCGTTAGCTCCGCAGCTGGCGACCCCCGGACTCTGCTGCTGGCGCAATTGCACAGGAAGTCATGATCTTAGGCTCACGGCATCGCCGGCCTACGTCGAGCGGAGGGGGTGGGATTCGAACCCACGAGCCCCCTTACGAGGGCCAACGGTTTTCGAGACCGCCCCGTTCAACCACTCCGGCACCCCTCCGTGAATCGAGCGGGACGGAGGATTCTACGGTTAAGTCCCCGCTAGGCGATGCCGAAAGATCCAAGTGGCCGCGAGCGAGCAGACTCAAGCGGGTCGGTTCTTCGATCGCCATCCACGCCTGCTGCGCGCGCTCGCGCTTGTGGCGCTGGTCTGGGGGCTCGGCTATCTGACCTGGCGCGTCGGCTGGAGCGGCGAAGGCGCGAGCCCGGTTCTGTTCGCGATGCTGCTGGCGACCGAGGTCTACGGCATCTACGCGCTGGCGATCCTCGCCTGGTTCTCCTGGTCCCGCCCCGCCGCCCAGCGGCCCCCGACGACCCCCGGGCGCAAGGTCGACGTCTACGTCTGCACCTACGACGAGCCGGCTGAGGTGGTGATGGCGACCCTGGCGGGCTGCCGCGCCCTCACCTATCCCCACACCACCTACCTGCTCGACGACGGGCGGCGGCCCGAGATGCGGGAGCTGGCGGAGCTGGCCGGCGCCCGCTACCTGACCCGCGCCGACAACGCCCACGCCAAGGCCGGGAACCTCAACGCGGCCCTGCCCCAAACCGACGGCGACCTCGTCTTCGTCCTCGACGCCGACCACGTGCCGATGCCCGATGCGCTCGACGCCCTGGTCGGCTACTTCGACGACGAGCGGATGGCGATCGTGCAGACCCCGCACGACTTCTTCAACCACGACTCGGTCCAGCACTACGTCGTCGGCCGCCATGAGCAATCGCTTTTCTACCGCGTCATCTGCCCCGGTAAGGACCGCCACGGCGCCGCCTACTGGTGCGGCTCGGCGGCGCTAATCAGCCGCCACGCCTTGCTTGAGATCGACGGTGTCGCGACCGAGACGATCGCCGAGGACTTCCACACGACGATCCGCCTGCTCCGCCACGGCTGGCGCACCCGCTATCACGACGAGGTGCTGGTGCAGGGCCTGGCGCCCCACGACCTCGACGGCTACCTGCTCCAGCGCGACCGCTGGGCGCGCGGCAACCTCGCGGTCTTCACCCTCCCCGAGTCGCCGCTGCGGGCGAAGACGATGAGTCCGCTGCAGCGGCTCTCCTTCCTCGCCAGCCTGCTCGCCTACCTGGCGCCGCCAATGCGGCTGCTGCTCCTGCTCACCCTGGGGTTGGTGCTGTGGACCGGTGAGCTGCCGATGAAGATCAGCGTCCTCGCCCTGGCGGCCCTGTGGCTGCCCTCGCTGCTGCTCAATCTCAGCGCCGGGGCAGCCCTGGCGCGGGGATACATGCGGATTCCGGAGACCGCCCACTACGAGCTGCTGACGATGGAGATCTATACCCGCGCCCTGCGCTGCGCCGTGCGCCCGGGGAAGACCGCCTTCAAAGTGACGCCGAAGCAGGGCCGCGACGGCGGCGGGCTCGATGCCGTGCGCAAGCTGCACCTGGTCCTCTTCTGCACCGCCCTGCTGGCCACCGGGACGGTGATGCGGCTGCTCGACCTCGCCGGCGTCGGCCCCCTTCCCGACCTGCCGGGAATCGCCGCTGTGGTCGTGCCGCTGCTCGGACTGTTCGAGCTGCGGCGATTGCTGAACACGATCTTCGCCGTCAGCAAGCGACGCCAGCGCCGGCTTGTCTATCGCTTCGAGGGCGATGCCGCAGCCGACGTCTACAGCGAGGACGCCCATGTCCCAGCCCGACTGATCGACGCCTCGGCGGCCGGCCTCGGCCTGGTCGCCTCCGCTCCGATCGAGGTCGGCAGCGAACCGGCAGTCCTCCTGCGGCTGACCGATGCCGCCGGCGAGACGCACGAAGTGGCGGCGAAGGTGGAAGTGCGGACCTGCCGCCAATCCGGCGAGAGCTTCCTGGTCGGCGCGACGATCGCCGAAATCGACCCCGAGGCGCGGCTACGGCTGATGGAGTGGTGCTACGTCGTCTGCAGCCACGAGCGCCTGCGTGGTCACCGGCCGGCGGAGGAGCGGGGGCTCGAGGCGATCATCGTCTCTCTCGACGACTACCGCCGCCCCGAGCCAGAACCCCTGCGCCCCTCGATCCCGGCCCTGCGGCAGATCTAAGTGGAGAGGGTCGGCACCATCGGCCAAGAGACGCCGACCCCCTCCATGAGAAGCGCTCAGTCCTTTGAGGCTTCTTGCAAGTTTGAGTATAGAGGTAACCTCAATTAAACAACAGCCAAGTACCCACCAGGTACCGCTCGTTACGGAAAAGCGACTGCTCCGAATTGCTCACGACGGCGCGAGCTGAGTCCTCAGCGCAGGGAGAAAACCAGCGAGAGCGCTTCGTCCACGTCTTGCATCTCGCTCGCACTCAGGCGTCCTTCGAAGTCATCCAGTCGACGCACGTCCAACGCGCGCAGCTGCTCCACCATTACCCGCGTGCGCTCGCCAGCGATGTCAATCTCGGGTCGGAAGCTTGCCGCCCGCACGCTTCTGGAGGTTGGCGCCACGAGCACTGTCGAAAGCCCAAGAAGCTCGTCTGCCTGGACGAGCACGGCATAACGAGACCCGTGCTGCTCATGGCCGCCACGCGACGGGGGTCGCACGCGGTAGATATCGCCGCGCGTCACTCAGGCCACTCGGCGGTAATCGCGTCCATCTCAACCATCACGCGATCGCGCTCCGCGCGGTCGACGGGATCGTCCGCGAGCTGCGCAACCTCCGCGGCGAGCCCCGACCGCCTCCGCTCGCGCTCGGCCGTCTCGGCAATCGCCTGGCGAG
This sequence comes from Solirubrobacterales bacterium, assembly GCA_035688445.1. GTDB lineage: Bacteria > Actinomycetota > Thermoleophilia > Solirubrobacterales > 70-9 > VAYN01. The sequence continues at coordinate 9,266 of DASSNA010000188.1, forward strand.
CAGCCTCGGCTCGGGTAAGCCCCCGCTTACGGGCAATGTCCTCCAGAGCACGCCAACCATCAGCACCAAGACGAAGTGAAAGCGGATGGGAAGTGGCCACCAAAGAAGTGTAGCGCGATACGCACTACACCATGAACTATCCGGAGACACCTGAAGGTGCCGCTGGAGGAACTCGATCTCGTCAGCGACAACGGCCTCATGCTCGGGGCCGTCGTAGATGTCGAAGTGATCGACGCCTGGATAAGTTCGCAACTCCCCCAATGGCGCCCGGCGAGCGGCCCGGATCGCAATGCCAGGTGCCGCCACCCGGTCGGCCTCGCCGACGCAAACCAGCCAGGGGCAATGAAGGCGGCGAGCATGCCGAACGTAGTTGAAGGTGAACGGCGAAGCGAGAAGCCAGCGCGACGAGGCGCGGTCACGCCAGCGGGAGTCCTCGCCGATGGCGACGACATGCTGCCAGCCGGCTTTGCCGCCGGGAGCATTGATGAAGGCGGCATCGCCCGGCTGACCGAGGGCCGGCAGGTGCCGGCCGCGGATCGCGGCGGCGATCATCCTCGCCTGGACGCGGAGCGGTGACCGATGCGCCTGCCGCATCGTCAGGAACGGCACCTGACTGACCGCCGCCGCCACCTCTGGATCGGCGGCTGCTGCTGCAAGGGCGTTGCCGCCCCCCATCGAGGAGCCGAACGTTGCGACTCGCGCCGGGTCGACGCCATCGAGGCTGCGGACGTGGGCGATCGCCGCGGCCCAGTCCTCGAGCTGGCGCCGCGGCTCAAACAGGTCCGGCTCTCCCTCGCTGTCGCCAAACCCCCGATGGTCGAACACGAGTGCGGCGATCCCCGCCTGGGCGAACCGCTTGGCAAACGCGCCCAGACGGTCGCGGCGAGTGCCCGTCAGGCCATGCGCCATGACGATCGCCGGCGACGTCGCCGCAGGCGGACTGGGATAGAGCCACGCCGCGCAACGCTCCCCACCCGACTCAAACCCGACCTCCTTACGTTCCATGACTACAGAACGAGCCCGGGAATCAAAACGTGAGATTGCCTCTTTAGCGGAGAGGGAGGGTGTCGAACCCTGAGATCCAGAAAACGTCTTATTCGCCCGCTTCGAGACCGGCCAAGTCCGTAGCGTCGAAGACGGTGTCGGGATCCGGCAGTTCGATGTCGGGGGAGATGCCGAAGTCGTAGAAGTCCACGGTCATATCCACGGCGGCGGGATCGCTCGGGTTCCCCATCCTCACTCGCCTCACGAGCCCTTTTCCGTCAATCCACGTTTCAAACTCAGGGCCCGTGTCAAACGTGCCTCGATATCCGGTCGTCTCCACGCCGCGGATCTTCTCTTTGCCAAGCGTTTCAAAGTCGTCGCTCGCGCTTTTCAAAAGGTCGAGTTGCGAGCTTGGATCGGAGTTGGAGGGGAGGCTGGATTCCGATTGGGCGAGTTGACTGAGATCGAGCCCCATCCATTCGTCATCGCCAGGAAGTTCTGACTGAAATGCCTCCGACTTGAAATACATATGACTTTCGCTCGCGACGGCTCGCAGCTTCATCTTGCCGGTTGGGCTGTGAGCGCTGATCGTCACCTCGCTGCGACCGGTCTGCCCGTTATAGGCACCCTGGCCGCTCATCTCGATCAGACCAGACCCGGCCTTCTGCACGGTCGCGTGCAACAGAACCCTTGCGCCCGGAGATTCCTGGGTTCTCACCGCCGCCTGCGCGATCGGGTTGAGCGAGACCTCACCTCCCCCCTGCACCGTGGCAAAGAGGACTATGGCGATGACCAGTACAGCGAGAACGCCGGCAAGCAGGAACAGGCGACGCGGGCGATGGTCCCCATCGGGCTCCTTGTCGCCTCCGGGCAGCGGTGCAGTCGGTTCCATCATGCCTTCCTGCGGCACTGTATTGGTATCCGCGCTTCTCTACCCCAGGGGCCCTCAGGCGTTGTGGCCAAGCAGTGCAAGGAAGAGGAGTCTCGACAGTGCTTTGCACGGCGAGACTCCGATGACGCCGCAATGCGCCGGCCACAACGCCTGAGCGGAGAGGGTGGGATTCGAACCCACGAGGCGGGTTAACCCCGCCCACGCGATTTCCAATCGCGCTCCTTAAGCCACTCGGACACCTCTCCGGGTCTCCACAGGGTATTGGTCTCTAGGAGGGATCGGCGCCGCCGCGGCGGCTGGCGAAGAACTCGCGCAGCAGGGTCGCGCACTCCTCGGCGCAGACGCCTGCGATTACCTCGGGGCGGTGGTTCAGCGCCGGCTCGGCGAGCACGTCGAGGACGCTGCCGGCGGCGCCCGCCTTGGGGTCCGGAGTGCCGAAGACAACGGTGGGGATGCGAGCGAGGACGATCGCGCCGGCGCACATCGCGCAGGGCTCGAGGGTGACGTAGAGGGTGGTGCCGGGGAGGCGCCACCCGCCCAGCCGCTCGGCCGCTGCCTGGATCGCGAGGATCTCGGCGTGGGCGGTGGGGTCACGCCGCAGCTCGCGCTCGTTGCCGGCCCGCGCCAGCAGCTCGCCCTCGCGGAAGATCGCGGCGCCGATTGGGACGTCGCCGTGCGCCTCAGCCTTGCGCGCTTCGGCGATCGCAATCTCCATCGCACTATCGTGGGCAGCGGCACCGCTCGGTTCCACGATGCGGGAGTATGTCCGGCCACGACTTCCGCGGCGGCGCGGTGTTCTCGGAGGGTCACCGGATACAGGGGATCCGGGGACAAAAGAACGGATGAGACGACTTTTTCGCACCTTTCCGCCCCTCGTGGCGCTGATCGGCCTGGCCGCTGCCGCACCGGCGGCGCAGGCGGCGACGGGGCTTTCCTCGGCGCACGGCTTCGTGCCGCGGCAGTTGCTGGTCAAGTTCGACGGGCAGCAGAGCGGGCGGACTCTCGCGCTCCCTCCCGGGGCAGGTGTGCTGACCACGGCGAAGGCACTGCGGGCGAACCCGCGCGTCACCTACGCGCAGCCGAACTACATCGCCACCGCTTCGGCCGCCGCCTCTCCCTTCGACCCCAACGATCCCGGGATGCTCGGCACCTCCGCCGAAGCGACGCCATTGCTCGGCGACTGGGCCGACAAGCAATGGAATTTCCTCGCCCCTGAAGGGGAACCGACGGCGCAGCTGCCGACCTCGCCCGGGGGGATCGACGCGATCGACGCCTGGCGCCACCTGATCGAAGCGGGCCGCCCCGGCGCCACCGGGGTCGTCGTCGCCGTCCTCGACACCGGGATCGCCTACCGGCAGCTGGGGTCCCGCTTCCGGCGCAGCCCCGACTTCGGCCGGGGGCAGTTCGTCCCGGGCTACGACTTCGTCGGGCAAGACCGCTTCCCGCTCGACGAAAACGGCCACGGTACCCACGTCGCCGGCACGATCGCCGAGAAGACCGATAACCGAATCGGCCTCACCGGGCTCGCCTACGGGGCGAGGCTGATGCCGGTCCGCGTCCTCGACCGCAACGGCCGCGGCGACGCGGCGCAGATCGCAAAGGGGATCCGCTTCGCCGTCGCCCACCACGCACAGATCATCAACATGAGCTTCAACTTCGACTGCGGCAGGCAGGTGCCGCTAGTCGATGAAGCGCTGCGCGAAGCCTATGTGGCGGGGGTAATCGCGGTCGCCTCCGCCGGCAACCTCGGCTCCGAGAGCTGCGTCTCCGAGCCAGCAACGGCGCCGCGGGTGATCGGTGTCGGCGGCACCACCGAGGGCGCTTGCCTCGGCGACTACTCCCTCGCCGGCACCGCGATCGACCTCCTCGCTCCCGGCGGCGGCACCCCTAAAGCCGGCTGCCCCTCCGTCGCCGCGCGGCCGATCTACCAGGTCACCTTGCGCCCCGGCAGCACTCGGGTCTTCGCGATCCCGGCCACTTATGTCGGCACCTCGATGGCCGCTGCCCACGTCTCTGGCGCCGCCGCCCTCGTCCTCGCCAGCAGGGCGATCAACTCGCACTTGGAGCCGCGCCTGCGCGTCGACATGGTCACCAAACGCCTGCGTCAGACCGCCCGCAACCTCGGCCTTCCCGCGACCGAGCAGGGCGCGGGCTTGATCGACGTCGGCAAAGCGACCGAACCGGTGCAACGACCAGTCGTGCGCTCGGCGCAGTCGCTGAAGCGCTAAGTCGTCCTGACAATGATTACCGAGCAGGGAGCGTGGTGGGAGATGTTGTTGGGCACGCTGCCGAGGAAGTAGCGGCGAGTGCCCGTCATCCCCTTGTTGCCGACCACGATCAGGTCGGCTTTGGTCTCTTCGGCGACGTTGAGTATCGCGTCGGCGGGGTCGGCCTCGACCGGGTGGGTCATGACTTCGAGCCCCTCCCGTTTGGCGTCGGCGGCGGCGGCGTCGAGGACGATGTTCACGTCCTCGCGGGGGCCGATCTCGTAATGGACGTCGGCCGGGGCCTGCTCCTGCTCCCCTTTCAGCCGCCTGCCGGAAACCGGCTGGTAGGCGCTGACGATGCTGAGCTGGGCGCCGGTCAGCTTGGCCAGGTCGATCGCCTGGCGCACCGCCTCGGCGGCCGTTTCGGAGCCATCGGTCCCCACCACGATGCGTTTGAACACGCCGCCTCCTTCGTCGCTCAACTGAACGCGCCTACTCTAACGCTGCTTGACCGAAGAGCCATCCTGCTTGGCCGGCAATCCGCGAAAGCCGTCGCCGAGGATTTCCGTCGGCGTTTCGACCAGGCGGACGATGCCGATCACCATCGCGGCGGCAAGGCAGAAAATCAGGACCGCCATCCCGGCCTTCCAGATCCAGGGCACGCGGGAACCCTAGATCAACCCCAGGGCATCCCGTTAAGGTGGGCCGATGGCACTGGAAAAAGTCGCGGACGGAGTCTGGCTGCTGCGCGGGGACTTCCGCGGGGCGATGAACATCTACTTCCTCGAGGACGGGGACGGTGTCGTCCAGTTCGACGCCGGCACGAAGTCGATGCGCAAGAAGGCGAAAGCGGCGGCCGAGGAACTGGGCGGGCTGAAGCGGGTGGTGCTGGGGCACGCCCACGCC
>DASSNA010000303.1:0-7227 GCA_035688445.1 Solirubrobacterales bacterium
CGGCGGCGTTGCCGCTGGTGCGGCTGTCGGTGGCCGAGCGCTTCAGCGCCGCGCGGGCGGCGAGGTCGTCGGCGTAGCGCGCGTTGGCGGCGATCGGGAAGTGGGCGCCCTCGGTGAGGCCGGTCAGCGAGCCGACCAGGTCGGAGGGGAGCTTGCCGTAGGCGCGGGCGTAGAGGAGCACCTCCTGCACGTACCAGTCGGCGTGGTTGTAGGCGAAGATCGCCTGGTAGAGGTCGTGGTCGCCGCCGGCGAGCTTCAGGTAGTGGGCGGCGGCGCAGATCGCATCGACCGGGTTATAGGGGTCTTTCTTGCCGTCGCCGTTGGCGTCGAGGCCGAACTGTTCCCAGCTCGAGGGCAGGAACTGCATCCAGCCGAGGGCGCCGGCGCTGGAGACGTTGAGGTTGGTGCCGAAGCCGGTCTCGATTTTGTTGATCGAGGCCAGCACCTCCCAGGGGATCCCGTATTCGGTGCCGCAGGCCTGGTAGATCGGCAGCAGGAAGGGCGGGATTTCGAAGGAGTCGATGACGAAGTTGGGGACGCCGATCGGGGCCGGGCCGAAGGGGGCGATCGTCGTCGTTGGGTTGGCGGTGGTCGGGGTGCCGCCGGCGCTGAACTGGGCACCGCCGTCGGAGCTCTTCGGCAGCGGCTGGGTGCCACCGCCGTTGGCGCTGGGGGCGCTGACGCCGCCGCTGTCGTTGCTGCCGGGGCTGCTCAGTCCGTCGTTGCGGTGGACGCCGTTCTTGGAGCCGGAGCCGTTGCCGCCACCGATGCTGGTCCCTTCCTCGACCCCACCGGAGTTGCCGTCGTTGTGACCCGACGAGGGGGTGGAGGAGGACGGCGCGGGGACACTTTCGCCTTCGCTCGGCGCCGGGGTGGTGGCGGGCGGCGTCTCGCTGGTGTCCGCCGGCGATTCGCAGTCGGGGTCTTCCATATCGACGAGGCCGTCTTCGTCGTCGTCGATCCCGTTGGCGCACTGCGGTGCTGCCGGCGAGGGGATCGCGGTCGTGGTCGTGCCGAGGATGGGGCCGGTGGCGCCGGTAGGGCCAGTGGGGTCAGCGCCGGCGAGGGCGGAGCCCAGGGCCATGACCAGCAAAAAGCTGGCGATGGCGGCGATCAATGCGAACTTAGTTCTCATCCCGAAGTGGCCCCTGCCCGTGCTCGGTTACCCCACCGGGCATCAGCAAATCCAAGCTACCCACTAGTGCGGGCGTCCGCAACGCCCGCGGCGCCTCCCAACAAGGCCTTAATCAACGTTTGCAACATGCTTGTAATGGCAGATTTTCAGGCGAGCCGGATGCGCTCGTTAAGCTCTCGTCAACGCGAGGCTGAAAGGGCGAGCAGTTGACTTTTGACGATTACGAGCAGGACGGGCTGCGAGCCCGCTCCGAGCAGGCGCTGGCGGAGCTGGCCCAGGCGCTGATTGACAATCCCACCCTCCACAACGCGGTCACCGCGGCCCTGGGGGCGCGGGAGAAGGCGATCGAGGCTCAGCAGGCGGCGATGAGCGCACTAAACCTCCCCTCGGCGACCGACGTCGAACGGCTAGAGCGTCGCCTGCGCTCGTTTTCGCAGCGGCTGGAGGATGTCGAGGAGGCAATCGACGATCTCAGCCGTGAGCTCGGAGCGCTGCGGCGCGAACGGGCGGCCGAGAAACCGAAAAAGGCGAAGAAAAAAACGGAGTCTAACCCTAAAGCTTAGGGTTAGAGTACGGCTGCGGCAGCGGTTCCGGCCTCTTTCGCGGTTGCCTCCAGCATCTCGTCGGAGATCTGCCGCCCGTCCTTCGTCTGGGAGACGATCAGGAGCGCCGCCACGGCGACTTCGAACTCCGCAGCGGTGGCGAAAAGTGCCGCCGTCTGCATGTCCGCCACCTCCGCCGCCGGGTGAACTTGATGCGCAGGCGGGTGGAGGACGTCGAGGCTGACACTGACGACGCCGCCCTTCATGGCAAGGACGTCGATGAGTTGGCGGGTGAGCACCGCGTCCGGTTCCACCGCTGGCTGGAGCGGTTCCGCTTCGCCGCTGGGCGTCGGAAAGAAGCCACCGGGTTCGGGGAAGGCGTCACTGACGATCACCAGGTCGCCCAGCTCGAAGTCCCTCAATGAGGAGCAGGTGCCGATCCTGACCGCGCGCTCGACTCCAAGCTCGGCGAGGTCACGGAGGACGACGCTGGCGCTGGGACCACCCATCCCGGTTGCTTGCACCGTCAGTGGCTTGCCGGTCTTCGTTTCCCCCGTATAGCCCCAGAGCCCGCGGGCGTGGTTGCTCATCTTCGGCTGCTGCAGCAGCTCCTGAGCCAGCATCAGCGCCCGCCCGGGATCGCCGACAAGGATCGCGTCGGTAGCGATCGGGGCGGTTGGTCTGAGTCGCGCCGGCGTCACCGCTCGACCCTAGCCCGCTCGACACTGTCCCGACAATGAAGGAGCCGACATCAAGGAGAAACCATCATGGGCGAATTGCTCCAGCCGTCTAAAGATCGCGGCGGCCGTCGCTCATAGCGTGGTGGCAGTCGGAGTCCCTGCCTAAACCCCCTCTCCGACGATTCCCCAAAGAGCAGCGGGGCGGCCTCTCCCGGCCGCCCCGCTCGTCTTTTGACGGGACCGCTGGCTAGCCTCGGGCCTATGCCCGATCAGCGGATCTCCCTTAGCGAGGCGGCGCGGCGCTCGGGTGTTCCCAAAAGCACGCTCAAACGCTGGGCCGAAGAAAAGATCGTGCCGGTGCGGCGGGGGCGCTGGACGGCCGCGGCCGCGGCGCAGGCGCGGGTGGTGGCGCGGATGCGGGAGCGGGGCTATTCGCTCGAGGACCTGAAGAGCGCCGGCCGCGAGGGGCGGCTCGCCTTCGGCTTCACCGAGGAGCTGTTTTCGGACTCGGAGACTGAGTACACGGTTGAGCAGGTGGCTGAGGAAACCGGACTCGAGCCGGAGCTGGTCGAACGCATCCTCGCCATCCTCGGCACCCCAAAAGAACGCCGCCGCGAGCTCAGCGCTGAAGATGCTGCGGCGCTGCGGCACTGCGCCCGCGTCCTCGCCGCCGGCTTCCCGCTCGTTGCCTTCCTGCAGCTGGTTCGTGTCTACGCGCAGTCGATGCGGCGGATCGCCGACGCCGAGGTGCGGCTCTTCCACCTCTATGTGCACGAACCGATGATCCGCGACGCCGTCCCCGAGCTGGAAATGGCAGAGGAGATGGGCGAGCTGGCGGCCGACATCCTGCCGCTGGCGGCGCCACTGACCGAGTACCTGCACCAGCGCTACCTGCGCTTCTTCGTCGAGCAGGACGTGGTCGGCCACATGGAGGCCGACGCGACCATGGACACCGCCGAACTCGAGCTCGGCCACGTCAAAGTCACCCTCTGCTTCATCGACCTCACTGGCTTCACCCGCTACACCGAGGAGGAGGGGGACATCGAGGCGCTCGACGTGGTCGAGAACTTCGTCGCCACGGTGGAAGGGACGCTGCCGCGCGAGGCGACGATCGTGAAGACGATCGGCGACGAGGTGATGATCGTCTCCCCCGACGCCGCTTCGCTGACCGAGTGGGCAGTCGGTTTCCTCGCCCGCTTCCCGCAGCGTCCGCAGCCGCGGGTCGGGATCCACTGCGGCGACGCCGTCTACCGCGACGGCGACTACTTCGGCAGTCAGGTCAACCTCGTCCATCGGGTGGTCAACCGAGCGCTGGCGGGGGAGGTGCTGGTCACCGACGCCGTCGCCGGCGCGATCGAGGAGAACGAGCGCCTGCAGCTGGAGGGGATCGGCCAGGTCAGCCTCAAGGGGTTCCCGGCTCCGACTGATCTCTTCGTCGTCCGCGCCGCATGAGTGGCGAGGAGCTGCTGCGGCGGGTCGAGGAGGGGGGGTTGCTCGCGCCGCCAGCGCCACTGGTGGTGATGCTCTCGGGCGGGCGGGACTCGGTCTGCATGCTCGACCTCGCGGTACGGGCGCGGGGGGCGGAGGCGGTGCGCGCGCTGCACGTCAACTACGGCTTGCGCGAGGAGGCCGACGAGGACGAGCGCCACTGCGTCGAGCTTTGCCGGGAGCTGGGGGTTCCCGGGGAGGTGGAGCGGCCGCAGCGCCCCGAGGGCCCCGGCAACCTGCAGGCCTGGGCGCGGGATGTGCGCTACGCGGCGGCGGCGCGGCTGGCGGAGCCGGCGAAGGCGAAAATCGTCACCGGCCACACTGCCGATGACCAGGTCGAGACGATCCTCTACCGCCTCGCCTCCTCGCCAAGCCGGCGGGCGCTGCTGGGGATGCGGCCCGAGGACGGCGACCTGGTGCGGCCGCTACTGGGCACCACCCGGGCGGAGACGACCACCTACTGCGAAGAGCGCGGCCTTCCCTGGCGTGACGACGCCAGCAACGAGGACGCCGACTACAAGCGCAACCTCTTGCGCCGGGGACTGATCCCGGAACTGGCGAAGATCCACCCGGCGGCGCAGGAGAACGTCTTGCGCACGGCGGCGCTGCTGCGCGAGGAGGCGGGGCTGCTCGACTCGCTGGTGGATGCCGAGCTCTCCGGCGGTGACGGAGCAGCGCCTGGGACGATCAACCACCGGCGCTTCGCCGCCCTGCACCCCGCCCTACGCCGACTCGTCCTCCAGCGGATGGCCGACGAGGCCGCCGGCCGCCCGCTCGCCGGCGCCGCCCGCTTCTCCGAGCAGGTTGCCCTCCTGCGCCACACCCGCGCCAGGCTCGACCTCGGCGGCGGTGTCTGCGCGGTAACCGACCGCGGCATTCTCCGCGCCGAGCGTCCCTAGTCGCTCTATATCTAGACTGGCGCCCGTGAGCGACCCCGCGATCGGCGAGACCCTCGTCGCCAAAGAGGACCTGCAGCGGCGCATCGCCGAGCTGGGAGCGGAGATCAGTCGCGACTACGACGGCAAGGACCTCTTCCTGGTCGGGGTGCTGAAGGGCGCTGTCCTTTTCCTCGCCGACCTGATGCGCCACATCGAGGTGCCTTGCGAGATCGACTTCATGGCGCTCTCCAGCTATGGCTCGCAGACCGACTCCTCGGGCGTCGTCCGCATCCTCAAGGACCTCGACGCGCCGATCGAGGACCGCCACGTGCTGATCGTCGAGGACATCATCGATTCCGGCCTCACCCTGCAGTACCTGATGCGCAACCTCAACGCCCGCAGCCCCGCGTCGCTGCAGGCCTGCGCGCTCCTAACCAAGCCCGAGCGGCTCCGCGTCGACCTCTCGCCGCGCTATGTCGGCTTTGAGATCGCCAACCGTTTCGCGATCGGCTACGGCCTCGACTACGCCCAGAAGTACAGAAACCTCGATTTCGTCGCGGCTCTTTCTGAGTAGATCGCTGAAATCGCCCTGGTACGCTGATTTCTGACTTTGAGGCGGTTTTTCAAAAGCGCGGCTTTTCCGATCTTGCTGGTCGTCATCCTGGCTTTCATCGCCCAGCGGGTGATTAGCAGTGGTGGCAGCGGCGAGACGCACCACTACAACGAACTGATCAACCAGAAAACCGGGCTGATCGTCGAAGAAAAAGTCGAAGAAGTTGACGTCAACACCAAGGACAACACGCTCGACGTCAAGCTGAATGAAAAAGGCGGCGAAGAAAGCTTCTCGACCGGCTACCCGCCCGACGGCGAACGCCAGCTGGTCAATCTGCTCAACGAACACGAAGTCAACACCGACGTCCACGGCTCCGGAAGCTCCGGCCTGCTTTCTCTGCTGACGCTGGTCCTGCCCTTCGTCCTCTTCTTCGGCTTCTGGATCTTCCTGATGAACCAGATGCAGGGCGGCGGCAGCCGGGTGATGAACTTCGGCAAATCGAAAGCGAAGCGGATGTCGGTCGACGCGCCGAAAATCACCTTCCGCGATGTCGCCGGCGTCGATGAGGCGGTGCAGGAGCTCGAGGAGATCAAGGAATTCCTCGAGAACCCGAAGAAGTTCCAGGCGCTTGGCGCCCGCATCCCCAAGGGCGTCCTCTTATATGGACCGCCCGGGACCGGCAAGACGCTGCTCGCTCGCGCCGTCGCCGGCGAGGCGGGGGTGCCCTTCTTCTCGATCTCCGGCTCGGACTTCGTTGAGATGTTCGTCGGCGTTGGCGCCAGCCGCGTCCGCGACCTCTTCGAGCAGGCGAAGCAGAACTCACCCTGCATCATCTTTATGGACGAGATCGACGCCGTCGGCCGCCACCGTGGCGCCGGCATGGGCGGCGGCCACGACGAGCGCGAGCAGACCTTGAACCAGCTCCTGGTCGAGATGGACGGCTTCGAGATGAAGGACAACATCATCCTCATCGCCGCCACCAACCGGCCCGACATCCTCGACCCGGCGCTGCTGCGGCCCGGCCGCTTCGACCGCCAGGTCGTCGTCGACCGTCCCGACCGCAAGGGCCGCAAGAAGATCCTCGAGGTCCACACCCGCGGCAAGCCGCTGGGCCGCGAGATCGACCTCGACACCCTCGCCGGCCAGACCCCCGGCTTCACCGGTGCCGACCTCGCCAACCTGATTAACGAGGCGGCGCTGCTGACCGCCCGTTCGGGCAACCGCGAGATCACGATGAATGAGCTCGAGGAGGGGATCATGCGGGTGATCGCGGGTCCCGAGAAGAAGACCCGCGTGATGAGCGAGAAGGAGCGCCTCGTCACCGCCTACCACGAGGTCGGCCACGCGATTGTCGGCCAGTTGCTCGAGCACACCGACCCGGTCCACAAGATCTCGATCATCAGCCGCGGCCAGGCGCTCGGCTACACGATCAGCCTGCCGACGGAGGACAAGTTCCTCACCACCCGCGCCGAGCTGACCGACACGATGGCGATGACCCTGGGCGGCCGCGCCGCCGAGGAGATCGTCTTCGGCGAGATCACCACCGGCGCCTCCAACGACCTCGAAAAGGTGACCGAGACGGCGAAGCAGATGGTGATGCGCTTCGGCATGTCCGAGCGCCTCGGCCCCCGCGTCTTCGGCCACGACCGCGGCCAGCCGTTCCTCGGCCGCGAGTTCAGCTCCGAGCCCGACTACTCCGACGAGATCGCCCGCGAGATCGACGACGAGATCCGCCGCATCGTCGAGAGCGCCCACCAGACTGCGAAGAGCCTGCTGAGCGAACGCCGCGAGGAGCTCGAGCGGATCTCGAAACTGCTGCTGGAGCGGGAGACGATCGACGCCAAGGAGTTCGTCGCCCTGCTCGACGGCAAGTCGGCCGAGGAAGTCTTCACCGACGAGGAGGAGCCGAGCCAGCCGGCCCCGCCGGCGCCGACCGCCGAACGGCCCCAGC
>DASSNA010000203.1:0-4585 GCA_035688445.1 Solirubrobacterales bacterium
GCCTCGGGATCACCGAGCCGGGCGCCGGCTCTGACGTCGCCGGGATCCGCACCAGTGCGATCCGCGACGGCGACGAATACGTGATCAACGGCTCCAAGACCTTCATCACCAACGGCCCGCGCGCCGACTTCATCGTCCTCGTCGCCAAGACCGACCCAGGCGAGCGCCATGCCGGCATTACCCTCTTCGTCGTCGACCTCAAGGACGAGAACGGGGAGAAGGTGGAGGGCTTCACTGTCTCGGCCGAGCTGGAGAAGATGGGAATGCACGCCTCCGACACCGGCGAACTCGCCTTCGAAGACGTCCGCGTGCCGGCCGACGCCGTGCTCGGCGAGGTCGGCAAGGGCTTCTACCACATCGCCTGGGAGCTCCAGGGCGAGCGGCTGGTCGCCGCCGCCGGCTGCCACGCCGGAGCTGAGCGGATGATCGAGAAGACTCTCGAGTACGCGAAAGAGCGCGAAGCCTTCGGCCGGCCGATCGGCAAGTTCCAGGCGATCCGCCACAAGTTCGCCGAGATGGCGACCAAGGTCGAGGCGGCGAAGCAGTTCACCTACGCGACCGCCTGGCGCTTCGGCAACGGCGAGTACCCGGTACGCGAGATCACGATGGCCAAGCTCTTCGCTTCCCGCATCGCCTGCGAGGTCGCCGACGAGTGCGTCCAGATCCTCGGCGGCTACGGCTACATGAAGGAGTACGAGATCGAGCGCGCCTACCGCGACGTTCGCCTCAACCGCATCGGCGCCGGCACCGACGAGGTAATGCTCGACGTGATCGGCCGGAGCTACGGGCTGTAGGTCAATGCTCTTCGCCTGTTCCTTTTCGTTGGTATCCCACGAAAAGGAACAGGCGAGGGCGAGACAAAGCCGATGACTGGCACGGAGCGTGTCCGCGCTTACTACGAGGCGTTGAACACCGGCGATGCCGAGGCGGTCTCGGCGCACTTCACCGACGACGCCGTCCATTACTACACGCGGCTCGGGCCTCACGAGGGCGCCGAGACGATCGGGGGCTACGCGGCCCTCGGCGTCTCGACGATCGACGCCCAGTGGTACATCGAAAACGCGATCGAGCAGGGCGACCAGGTCGTGATCGAGTGGACGATGACCTGGCGCGACCCGAAAAGCGGCGAGCGCCGGCTCGACCGCGGCACCGAGTGGTTCTTGATCCGCGACGGCAAGATCGCCGAGGTTCGCGCCTACCACCACGGCGGCAAGAAGAACCCGCAGGGCGACCTGCTCGGCTTCGACCACAAAGGCCGCGGCTACCGGATGCTCGAGGACTGGCAGGCGCCGGCGCAGAGCGAGGGGGCGACATGACCGTCGTCAAGGACAGCGGCGCCCGCGCCACCCTGCCGCCCTTCGGCGAGGAGCACGAGGAGCTGCGGCAGACCGTCTCCCGCTTCGTCACCAACGAGATCGCGCCGCACGTCGACGAGTGGGAGGCGGCGCGCGAATTCCCCCGCGAGCTGTACGGCCGCTGCGCCGAGCTCGGCTTCCTCGGCCTCAAGTTCCCCGAGGAGCTGGGCGGCCAGGGCGGCACCCACCTGCACGACGCGGTCTGGGTCGAGGAGCTGGCCCGCTCCGGCGGCTCCGGCGGCGTCGCCGCCGGCCTCAACGCTCACACCTCGATCGCGATGCCACCGATCTTCAACTTCGGCACCGAGGAGCAGAAACAGCGCTGGCTGGTGCCGGGGATCGCCGGCGAGAAGATCGGCGCCCTCGGGATCACTGAGCCCGGCGCCGGCTCCGACGTCGCGTCCCTTTCCACCACCGCGCGCCGCGAGGGCGATAGCTACGTCGTCAACGGCGCCAAGACCTTCATCACCAACGGCGTCCGCGCCGACTTCCTCGTCTGCGCCTGCAGGACGACCGAGGAGGGCGGCCACGGCGGCATCTCCTTCCTCGTCCTCGAGCGCGAGATGCCTGGCTACGAGGTCAGCCGCAAGCTGGAGAAGATGGGCTGGCACTCCTCCGACACCGGCGAAATCTCCTTCAGCGACGTCGAGGTGCCGGCCGAGAACCTGCTCGGCGAGGAAAACGGCGGCTTCAAGCTGATCATGGCCAACTTCGCCTGGGAGCGGCTGCTGATGGCGATCGGTGCCGTCGGCGCGATGCAGCGGCTCATAGAGACCACCGTCGCCTACGCCCTCGACCGCGAAGCCTTCGGCCGCCCGATCGGCAAGTTCCAGGCGATCCGCCACCACGTCGCCGAGATGGCGACCCGCGCCGAAGCCGCCCGCGCCCTCACCTACAACGGCCTCCGCCTCTTCCACGAAGGCCAGGACTGCATCCAGGAGGTCTCGATGGCGAAGCTGATCACCCAGCGCGCCGTCCTCGACATCGCCGACCAGTCCCTTCAGATCCACGGCGGCTACGGCTACATGCGCGAGTACGGCATCGAGCGAGCCGTCCGCGACGCCCGCCTAGGCCCCATCGGCGGCGGCACCGACGAGATCATGAAAGAGATCATCGGCAAAACGATGGGGTTGTGACCCTCGCCCCCAAACCGAACGAAATCCGAGACATTGTCTCCAGGCCTCCTCGGCAAAAGCCATAATTCCTGGAATGAGCAATGTTGCCGCACTGTACGCCGCTCTCGACCCACTGAGACCTCTGGGCGCAAAGGAGGATGCGCTATACGTCGACTGGCAGAAGGAGCTGGATCCGCAAGCGACTGACACGAAGTCGCGCCTGGCGCGGGCCTTCATTCGCAACGCCTCTCCAGAACGACCAATCACTCGCTTGCTGACCGGGCACAAGGGATCTGGGAAGACCACCGAGCTCAACCGCGTGCGTCGTCGCCTTTATGAAGGCGACGAAGACAAGCGGGTCTTCGTCTCAACCCTCTTTGCCCAGCGGTGGCTCGACCTCGAGGACCTCCAGCCCGAGGACTTGGTCCTCCAGATTGTTCGCCAGCTCGTCACCGACCTCGGGGAAGCAGGCATGCCCCTCGGTGAGAAGCGGTTTACCGAGTTCCTTCGCTCCCTGACCCAGAAGGTGCGCGGAGTTCAGCTCGAGAAGGCCGAGGTCGGATTGCAACCACTCAAATTCAGCTTTGCCCTTCAAGACTTTCCGACCGCCCGGGATGAGTTCAGGGAAGTGCTCCGCGGCCAGTTGCCAACGGTCTTCGACCTCGTCAACAAGGAGTTACTACCGGCCGCCCGGGAGCACGTGCGGGGGAACGGGGGCTACGACGACATCCTCTTGATCGTCGACGACCTCGACAAGATTCCCCAAAAGATCCTCGCCAACGGTCGGGTGACCAACCACGAGAACCTCTTCCTCGATAACGCCGCCACCCTTCGTGCGATTACCTGCAGCTTGCTCCTTACCGTCCCAATCGAGCTCGCATATTCACCGGCACAGGGAAGACTTCGCGACGACTACGGCGCCCTAATCGTCACTGTCCCTTTGATCTCGATCGCCGACCGAGAGGGAAATCGAAATCAGAGCGGCGAAGATGCGATGATCGAGATCCTCGGGCGCCGTGCTCAAGCGGCTTTCGGCGGCGAGACTTCCGAGCCCCTAGAGGCGGCGATGCGGATATTTTCCGACGAGGATCTGCTTCGGCGTGTCGTCTGCCTGTCCGGAGGCCATGTCCGCAGCCTCCTCGTCCTCGTCACCGAGTTACTCGACTGGATCGAGGAGCTCCCGATTACCGAGACAACGGTTAGCCGCTACATACCGCGGGCGGCCAAGGATCTGGCACGGGCGCTCTCCAAAAGCGATCGCCTCCTCCTGAAAGAGCTCGAAGCCAGTGGGGAACCACCCGAGGATCCGCGCTTTTGGGACCTCGTCAGAAATCACTACGTCTTCGCCTACGAGGCAGGCGACGAGGAGTATTGGTATGGCCTCAATCCACTCATCAAGGAGATCGGATTGTGAGCCGGGACACATCGGGCGAGGGAGTTCACTCCGACCTCAATCGCGCCGAGCTCGATGCGATGGAGCGAATGATCCGACGCGCAAACGGGTTCCGGTTGGGGCTCGCCATCGTCAACCATCCGGACTTGCGTGAGCGCTTGATTTCAACTTTGCGCGATGACCTAAGTTCCGACCAAGTCGCCACGATCGACGTAGATCCCTCAAGTGAGACTGGCATCGTCGGAGCCATCGAGGACGCAGCTTCGAGGGATGCCGCGGTCATTCTCGTCAGCGGCCTCGAGCGCCTACAAGACCTCCCCGCAGAGATCGCGGTGCTGAACTTGAATCGCGATTACCTCAACCGGGCCGTCAACTGCCCGGTCATCTTCTGGTTGCCCGAATTTGCGCTCCGGGCCTTCGCGCACACGGCCGCCGACCTCTGGTCGGCCCGCTCCGGGCTTTACCGGTTCGTTCCTGAAGGGGAGGATGCCCGGGGCACGGCGGCGCTCGCCTCGGATCGCATCTCCTGGGCTACGCCACTGGAAGAGAGGGTGGACTGGGAGGAACTCTTGCAGGACGTCATCGATGAGCTGGCGGAGAATGACGATCTAGCCGCACAGGCACGGGCCGTTGCGGGCTTGGGCGAATCGGCACTGATGCGCTCTATGCTCGCTGACGGCTCCGACCTGCTCGAGCGCGCGCTTTTTCTCTACCGCGAGATC
>DASSNA010000233.1:0-4418 GCA_035688445.1 Solirubrobacterales bacterium
TCCTCGGCCTCGGCGATTTCCTCGGCACTAGGAGCGGGAGCCGGCAGCGGCCGCTGCAAAAGCTCGGGGATGGTGGCGAAGTCGCCTCGCAACTGCTCCTTGACCGCCGGCGTGCGCAGCGCCGCGGCCGGGTGAAAGAGCGGCAGCAGGTAGACGGTGCGACCGCCGAGCTCGTGCACCTGCGGGGTGCCGCGAACCTTGGTGATCCCGGTCGGGCTGCCGCTCAGCAGCTTCGTCGCGAAGTTGCCGAGGGTGCAGACGACGCGCGGCTCGATCAGCCGCACCTGCTCCCAGAGATAGGGCTCACAGGCCTGGATCTCCTCTGGTTGCGGGTCGCGGTTGCCGGGTGGGCGGCTCTTCAGCACGTTGGCGATGAAGACGTCCTCGCGCGAGAGGTCGATCTCTTCCAGCAGCTGGTTCAACAACTGGCCGGCGCGACCGACGAAGGGCAGGCCCTGGCGGTCCTCTTCGGCCCCCGGCGCCTCGCCGACGAACATCAGGTCGGCGTCGGCGTTGCCCGCCCCGAACACCGCCTTGGTGCGGGTCTCGTACAGGGGGCAGCGGGTGCAGTCCTGCACTTCTTTAAAGAGCTCGACCAGCCCCTCGCGCCGCTCCTCAGCGCTCGTGCTCACGGCTGCTCCCCCGTCGCCCGGCGCTTGCGCGACTCTGAGAGCCGGTCCTGCCGCGCCGCTTCGCGCTCCCCCCGGCGCGATTCATCCGCGCGCACCTTCGCCCCCCGCGGCTGCCGCCCCGGCGGTGAGACCTGCGAGTAGCGCCGTCGCGTCCGCTCCGACCGGCACTGCGGGCACGCCGCCACCGCCCCTGCAGCAACCAGCTCCTCGAAGCGCGCCCCGCACTCCTCGCACTCGAACTCATAGATCGGCATCGCTACCGGCATGGTATTCCCCTCAAGGCGCGACACCCGTTAGGTACTTCACGTTCTCATTCGAATAATCTGCGCAAATGCGGGCAAGGGGGCGCCTTGTGTGTCTGGTATGCGCGGCGTGCGCAAGCACGCTTGCGCTTGCCTGCTCCGCCTCCGCAGCCGCCAGACCCGGCTACCAAGAACGTCGGGCAGGCAGCGAACTGTTCATCTCACTGGACGCGGGTGACTTCGGGTTCTACGTCGAAGCGAACGACCGGCAGCATGTCCTGCTCGAAGTCGAAGAAGGGCTCTTCACTTGGACCGATTACTCGACCAAGGGCCGCGTCAGCAGCAAGCGCATAGACGCGGACTTCGGCGATCTCGGACACGTCGACATCAAAGTGAACCTCGCTCCTGGCCAGGCGCAGCATTATCCGCCGAGGCGGGGCTGCCGGGGAGGCGGCTCGGTCTTCATTCCCGGCACCTTCCGCGGCACGATCGAATACTCCGGTGAGGGCAACGTGCCCGCCGTCTCGGTGACGCATGGCGAAATCGGCTTCAACCGTCGCTTCAAAGAGGTCTGCAAATCACCACTGCTCGCAACCGGTCAGAACAAGACCAAGAAGCAGAAAAAGAAGAAACACAAGCCCAAGTCCGACTTCGGCTTACTCACGGTTTTCGGCAAGGGCGAAGGCCGCACGGTCAGCCTTGAAGCCCTCGACTTCGGCTCGCGAGCGCACCCCGCCCACTCCTTCGGCTTGCTCTTCGTCGGCGACTACGAACGGCGCGAAGCGGTGCGGATCGAAAGGATCACGATCACGTTCTTCGGTCCCGAATCGTTCCGGATGAGCAAGCTCGGCAAGAAGCCCGACACCGTCAGGGTCAAACTGTTCGAACCCTTCGCCGGCAGCGCTCTTTACTCACATACCCCCGGTCCTTCGCCCGATTGGACCGGCAACCTCAAGGTCGCTCTGCCTGGCACCGAAGTCCCCCTCACCGGCCCCGCATTCGAAGCCGCATTCTGCCGGGGCCCTTCCTTCAATGTAGTCGAACGCTGCCTACAGGTTCAGGGCAGCGGCTCCCACTCCCAGCCCTTGGCGCTGGCCAAGCTCTCCTCGTTGAGGTACCTGTGGAACTCGTCCAGCTCGGCGGGCTCGACGCTGTACACGTGGTCGGGCTCGGGGAAGCGGCGGCTGCGGACCTCTTTGCCGTAGCTCTCGACCGCGGCGACCATCGTCTCGTGGACGTCGGCGTAGCGCTTGACGAACTTCGCCATGTGGCCGGTGGTGATCCCGAGCAGGTCGTGGAAGACGAGGACCTGGCCTGAGGTTCCGCGGCCGGCGCCGATGCCGATCGTCGGCACCTCGAGCCGTTCGGCGATCACGTCGGCGATCGCCGACGGGACGGCCTCGATCACGATCGCGAAGCAGCCAACCGACTGCAGGGCGAGGCTTTCCTCGAGCAGCTTGATCGCGCTCTTCGCCGTCTTGCCCTGGGCTTTGTAGCCGCCGAGGGCGGTCGCGGTCTGCGGCGTGAGGCCGACGTGGCCCATCACCGGGATGCCAGACTGGACGATCGCCCGGGCGCGCTCGGCGATCACGCCGCCGGCCTCGAGCTTGACCGCCTGGCAGCCGGTCTCCTTGATCAGGCGCTGGGCGCTGCGGATCGCTTCCTCGTTTGACGCCTCGTAGCTGCCCATCGGCATGTCGCCGATCATCAGCGGCGTCTTCAGGCCGCGGCGCACGGCTTTGCCGAGGATCACCATCTCCTCCATCGAGACCAGCTTCGTGTCGGGATAGCCGAGGACGACGTTGGCGGCGGAGTCGCCGACGAGGACGACGTCGACGCCAGCCGCCTCGGCCACGGTCGCCGAGGGATAGTCGTAGGCGGTGACCATCACGATCGGTTCGCCGTTCGCCTTCATCTCCATCAGGCGCGGCAGGCTGACCGGCTTGCGGTCGCCGCTCTGCGGAGCGGTGTGGGAGCGGCCGCCGGAGCTCATGAGAGCAGCACCTCCGGGCGGCTATCAACGGCGATTGCGCAGTTGTCGTCATCGACGTGGACGACGACCGGCGAGTAGCGCTCGAGGTCGGCCTCGTCGTAGGCGCCGAAGGAGGCGACGATGATCTTGTGGCCGGGCTCGACCAGGTGGGCGGCGGCGCCGTTGACCTGCATCGTCCCCGAGCCGGGCTCGCCGTCGATCACGTAGGTGACGAAGCGGGAGCCGTTGTCGACGTCCCAGACGTGGACCTGCTCGTTGGTGATCAGATCGGCGCCGGCCATCAGCTCGGTGTCGATCGTGATGCTGCCGATGTAGTCGACGTCGCAGTCGGTCACCGTTGCCCGGTGGATCTTCGACTTCAGCATCTGTCTTTGCATCTGCGCTCCCCTTTCGCGGCTAGGTGCTGGTGTGCAGTTCGTGAGGCTGGATCAAGACGTTGTCGATCAAGCGCGCGGCGCCGACCTGGGCGGCGACGGCGACGAGGACGGGGCGACTGCCGAGTTGCTCGACGGGCTCGAGCGTCTCCGCGTCGCGAGCCTCGAGGTACTCGGGCTCGATCCCGGCGGACGCGAGCTGGCGACGCGCGGCCTCGAGGCCGGCTTCGAGCGAGCCGGCACGGGCGCCGCGCTCGGCGGCTTCAAGAGCGCGCGAGAGCGCCGTCGCCCGCTCGCGGTCGGCCGGCTCCAGGTAGGCGTTGCGCGAACTCATCGCCAGACCGTCGGCCTCGCGCACGATCGGCATCACCTCGATCCGCACCGGGAAGTCGAGGTCGCGGACCATGCGGCGGATCACCACCGCCTGCTGGGCGTCCTTCTGGCCGAAGTAGGCGACGTCAGGGCCGACGAGGTTGAAGAGCTTGGCGACGACGGTGGTGACGCCGCGGAAGTGCTCGGGGCCGCGACGCGAGCGGTCGCCGTCGAGGACCTCGGTCAGCGGGCCGGCGACCTCGACGTAGGTGGCGAAGCCGTCGACGCCGTCCGGGTAGACCTCCTCCACCCCGGGGGCGAAGACGAAGTCGGCGCCGGCCTCGGCGGCGAGGCGGAGGTCGCGCTCCTCGTCGCGCGGGTAGCGGGCGAGGTCCTCGCCCGGCCCGAACTGGGTCGGGTTGACGAAGAGGCTCATCACCACCAGGTCGCACTCGGCGCGGGCGGCGCGGATCAGCGAGAGGTGGCCCTCGTGCAGGTAGCCCATCGTCGGCACCAGGCCGATCGTCTGCCCGGCGCGGCGAGCCTCGGCGAGGACAGCGCGAAGCTCGGCCTTCGTGCGCAGAGCGGGAGCGGCCACGGTGGGACGAGGGTTATCGGCGAGGAGGTTGGAGTTCATAGGTCCATGCCCTAGGGGTCACGGCCGTGCAAAGCAAAATTATAGGCCCTCGATCTTCTTGACCGCCTTCGCGGGCGCGCCAGCGGCGATCGTCCCCGCCTCGACGTCGCGATTGACGACCGAGTTGGCGCCGATCACGCAGCGCTCGCCGACGCTGACGCCGCTGGTAACGACGCAGTTGACCCCGAACCAGCAGTTAGCGGCGATCATCACCGGCCCCTTCGAAGT
>DASSNA010000236.1:0-5455 GCA_035688445.1 Solirubrobacterales bacterium
TCTGGAACATCCAGAAGATCAGGAAGTAGCCGCCCGAGGAGACGTCACCGATCTGCTTGACGACGGCGAGGTAGCTGGCCAGGTACATGATCCCGATCCCGACCAGGTACATGAACGGGAAGGCGATCCAGGCCGCGAGCAGGCGGGTGGCGCAGAGGAAGGTGACAGGGGGCACGCCCATCACCTCGAGCGCGTCGATCTCGTCGGAGATCCGCATCGCGCCCAGCTCGGCGACGATCCCGGTCCCAACCTTGGCCGCCAGCATGTAGCCGAAGGCGTAGGGCATGATCTCGCGCAGGTCGCACCAGGCGGAGAAGACGCCGGCGTAGGCGGGCGCGCCCTGGGCGCGCAGCAGGTAGGCGCCCTCGATCCCGCACAGGAGGCCGAGGGTGAAGACCAGGCCCCAGATGATCAGGGCAGAACCGAGGATGAGAATGCCGGCCTGACGCAGGCTCTCGCCGAAGAAGCGGAGGACGCGGCCGGAGTAGACGAGGCCGGCGACGCGTGAGCTGAAGCGGGCGATCTCGCCGAAGGAGTCGAGCCAGTTGCGCGGGATCGCGAGCCAGGCGTTCATCGGATCGTCTGCAGCTCCGGGTTAGTCGCGAGCAAAGTCTGGGTGAAGGCGTAGTTGAAGGCGAAGACGCCCATAAAGGCAATCACCACCGCCTCGTTGACGGCGCGGCCGACGCCGGCGGCGCCGCCGGAGGCGGTCATCCCCTTGTAAGAGCAAACCACGGCGATGATCGCCCCGAACAGGGTGCACTTGATAACCGAGCCCCAGAGGTCGGTGATCGAGGCGTTGGAGAAGAGGGTGGCGAAGAAGCCGCCGAGCGGCTGGTTGTAGAGGATCTCGGTGAGGATGCCGCCGCTGATCCCAAAGACCAGCGCGTAGATGTCGAGCAGGCCGGTAATCAGCATCAGTGCCAGGAAGCGCGGCACAACCAGGTTCTTGATCGGGTCGACCCCGAGCACCTGCAGGGCGTCGAGCTCCTCGCGGATCTTGCGAGCACCGAGGTCGGCGGTAATCGCGGTGCCAGCGACGCCGGCAACGACGACGGCCGTCACGAACGGCGCGAACTCGCGAATCGAAGCAAGGACGAAGAAGCCGCCGAGGCGGTCGAGGGCGCCGAAGAGCGAGAGGAAGTTGGCGGCCTGCAAGCCGGGGGCGCCAAAGCCGAAGGCCACGGTCGAGACAAGCAGCGGGAACCAGCAGAGCTGGAGCGCGAAGAGGAACTGGCCGATGAACTCCTCCCCATAGGGATAGGGCGGTTTGACCGCGGAGACGATCGTGCGCGCGGTGAGGATCATCATCTCCCCCACCTGTTCAAACAGGGACTTGGCGGGCGAGAACGCCCTGTTGACCGCGGATCCGACCATCTGCTCCTCCGTCCGAGTGCGTCGCACGCGCGCAACGCCCCTCTGGTGGGCATGAGTCTAGGGGATGAGGTCCCCCCGACTGTTGGCCCCGTGTTGAGATCCGGCTAACCCCTTTCGCCAGCTCCCGAAACCCGGCGAAAGCAGCCAAACCCCGTGGTATGTTCGGGCCGCTTTGCGGGGGACCAAGCGACATTCCCGGCACGCCCGTCTCCAGGCCATCGCGACCGGGTTAGCCGCGCTGGCGATGGCGGCGCTGCTTGCCGCCTGCGGCGAATCGTCCTCCTCGGACGCAAACGAACCGACCGGCACCTTCCACGTCAAGGTGACCGAAGCGAAGTTCCCCACCGAGCAGAAACTCGGCCAGACCTCGTTGCTGCAGCTCGGCATTCGCAACACCGGCAAGCGAGCCGTGCCGGGCCTGACCGTGACCTTCACGATCGCCGGCAAGCGCGGCGTCGACTCTTCCTTGCCATTCGGCGTCAGCGAACCGCAGCCGGAACTGGCCCAGCCAGATCGGCCGGTTTGGGTGTTGGCGCAGACCTACCCACGGCTCCACGGCTCATCCAGCCCCGGCGGCACCTCGACCTCCAACCGCAAGACCTTCGACTTCGGCCCAGTGAAGTCCGGCGAAACGGTCAAAGCGGTCTGGAAGTTGAGCGCGGTCAAAGCCGGCAAGTACACGCTCCTCTACAGCGTCGACGCCGGGCTCAGTGGTGAGTCGAAGGCCAAAACGGGTAACGGGGTTACCCCAGGTGGCTCCTTTGCGACCGAAATCTCCCAGGCGCTGCCCGAAACCGAAGTCACCGATAACGGCGAAATCGTCGAAATCAAAAAGGGCAAAGGCAAGTAGGCGCCGCGCCGCCGCGCTGTTCCTGGTGGCGCTGCCGACGCTGGCGCTGCCCGCCTGCGGCTCGGCCAACGACTCCTCGACCCAGGCAAGCGCCCGGCCTGAAGGTGCTCGCCCAGCCAAGGGCGTCGCCTTAAAGAAGATCGGCTCCTTCGACCAACCCGTCTACGTCGCCGGCGCACCCGGCTTCCCGCAGCTGCTCTTCGTCGTCGAACAGCCCGGGCGGATCGCGGTGCTGCGCGGCGGCCACCGTCTGCGCAAGCCGTTCCTCGACATCCGCGACGAGGTCTCCTACGGCGGCGAGCGCGGCCTGCTCTCGGTCGCCTTCCCCCCGGACTACCCGAAGAGCAGACGCTTCTACGTCTATTACACCGACAACGCGGGCAACATCCGCATCGACGAATTCAAGCGGACGCGTGCGACTCGGGCGGCGGCCGGGTCGCGGCGCCAGGTGATCGTTATCCCCCACCCCGTCAACTCCAACCACAACGGCGGCCAGCTGCAGTTCCTCGGCAACCTCCTCTACTTCGGGACCGGCGACGGCGGCTCCGGGGGAGACCCGCCGAACAACGCCCAGAACAAGGATGTGCTGCTCGGCAAGCTGCTGCGAATCGACCCGCGTCCGGCGGGCGGCAAGCCTTACACGGCGCCAGCGAGCAACCCCTTCGTCGGCACGTCGGGCCGCGACGAGATCTACAGCTACGGCCTCCGCAACCCCTTCCGCTTCTCCTTCGACACGACGAACGCCAAGCAACCAAGGATCGCGATCGGCGACGTCGGCCAGAACCAGTTCGAGGAGGTCGACTACACGACCGTCGGCGCCGCGAATGGGGCGAACTTTGGCTGGGATGCCTTCGAGGGCTTCCACCCCTACGAAGACGAAAACAGCGGCACGCCGGATCCGGGCGGCACGACCAAACCGATCTTCGCCTACAGCCACAGCCGCGGTGGCGGCAGCTGCTCGATCATCGGCGGCTACGTCGTCCGCGACCCGCGCCTGAAGGGGCTGCGCGGCCGCTACGTCTACGCCGACCTCTGCGAGGGCCAGTTGCGCAGCCTTGTCCCCCATCTGAAGCGGGCCAGCGACGACCACAAACTCGGCCTGCAGGTGGCGAGTCCAACCTCGTTCGGTGAAGACGACCGCCACCGCCTCTACGTCGCCTCGCTCGAAGGCCCCGTCTACCGGCTCGTCCCGCGCTGAACCTGCTTGCAACTTTTTGTCTACCATGACATCATGCACGTCATGGCGAGAGAGACCTGGACCGACGAGCGCCTCGACGACCTCAAGGAGCACATGGACGAGGGGTTCCGCGAAGTTCGTGCCGACCTCAACGGACTCCGGAACGAAGTCACCAGCCTCCGGGCAGAAGTAGGAAAGGTGCGAGAAGGGCAAGGGGAACTACGTGCTGAGCTTAAGGCGTTAAATCGCACGCTCCAGATTGGATTTGGACTGACCGGATCGTTTCTCATCGCCCTCGTCGGGCTGATCGGCACCCGGCTCTGAGCAAAGTGCGCTCCCCCCGCTAAAGTTGGCTGACCAGCCAAACGGGCGACGAAGGGAACATCGTGGAGAGCGGAACTGCAGCGAGGAGCAGCGAGACGAGCGCAGCATCGAACGGGGCGACTGCTGCCGCCGATTCGATCGAGGTCCACAATCCGGCGACCGGGGCATTGCTCGCCACCGTCCCCGTCGACTCACCCGAGGCCGTCGCCGCCACGGTTGCGCGCGTCCGCGCCAACCAGCCTGAGTGGGAGGCGATGGGGATTGAGGCCCGCTACTACTGGCTCGGCAAGCTGCGCGATTGGCTCTTCGACAACCAGGACCGGGTGCTGGACACGATGCAGCTGGAGACTGGCAAGGTCCGCGCCGACGCGATGAACGAGCCGGCCTACCTCGCCGACCTGATCAACTTCTACGGCACCCGGGCGGGGAAGTTCATCGGCGAGGAGAGCGTCCGCCCCCACACCCCGCTACTGGCGGCAAAGAAGCTGCGGATCCAGTACCGACCCCACCAGGTGGCCGGGATCATCAGCCCCTGGAACTTTCCGCTGATCCTCTCGCTCGGTGACGCGATCCCGGCGCTGCAGGCCGGCTGCGCAGTCGTCGTCAAGCCCTCCGAGTTCACGCCACTGGGGATCAGCGAGGTGGTCGAGGCCTGGAAGAGCGAGATCGGCGGCCCCGACATCTTCGACTGCGTGCAAGGGATCGGCGAGACCGGCGGCGCCCTCGTCGACGCCGTCGACTTCATCCAGTTCACCGGCTCGGATCGGACCGGCCGCAAGGTGATGGCGCGGGCGGCGGAGACGCTGACCCCGGTCAGCCTCGAGCTCGGCGGCAAGGACCCGATGATCGTCCTCGCCGACGCCGACCTCGACCGCGCCGCCAACGCCGCGGCCTGGGGCGGAATGATGAACTCGGGCCAGATCTGCATGTCGGTGGAGCGGATCTACGTTGAGGAGCCCGCCTACGACGAGTTCCTCGACAAGCTCACCCGCGAGGTCTCGGGGCTGCGCCAGGGTGCCGACGATGCCACGAACCCGAAGGACGTCGGCGCGATGACCTCGCCGAACCAGAGCGCAATCGTCGAGGACCACGTCACCGACGCCCTTGCCTCGGGCGCCCGCGCGCTGGTCGGCGGCAAGCGGGTCGAGGGCCCGGGCGACTACTTCGAGCCGACCGTCCTCGTCGACGTCGACCACTCGATGAAGGTGATGCGCGACGAGACCTTCGGCCCGGTGGTCGGGGTGATGAAGGTGCGCGACGCCGAGGAGGCGCTCCAACTCGCCAACGACAGCCGCTACGGCCTCTCCGGCTCGGTCTTCGGTGAGCGCGAGCGGGCCGAGCAGGTGGCCCGCCGGGTCGAGTGCGGGGCGATCAACGTCAATGACGTACTGGTCAACTACTTCGCCACCGAGGTGCCGATGGGTGGCTGGAAGCAATCGGGAATCGGCAGCCGCCACGGGGAAGGCGGGATCAAGAAGTACTGCCGCAGCGAGTCCCTCGTGATTACCCGCTTCGGAGGCAAACGCGAGCCCTCCTGGTACCCCTACACCAAGGCCCGCCGCCGCCTCGTCGGCCCCCTCGTACGCCTCTTCAACGCCCGCGACTGGCGCCGGCGGCTTGGACTGAAGAAACGCTGAAGGACTGGCCGCTGCCGATGGGGAGGGGTGGGTGTCACTCGCTCCGACAAAAGCCGAGCTAATTAGCTCGGCTTTTTGAGTATCCGTCGG
>DASSNA010000237.1:0-3886 GCA_035688445.1 Solirubrobacterales bacterium
GCTTCTCGAAAAATCATTCTCGTCGAGCAACGCAAACCAAATGCTCGCGAGCCTTACCGAGCGCGGCATGATCTACAAGAACCGGCTAGGCAGATATTCCTTCGCAGTGCCCCTTCTGGGCCGCTTCATCAAGCGGACCTATCAGCCGCCTGGCGCGTCCTAGGGTTATTCGCCCAATGCGTCGAACTCCCCCGTTTCCGGGTCGACCGTGGGGAAGGAGCCGGTTTCCAGCTCCTGCTCGACCGCGACGTTGACCTCCTGCAGCTCTGGCTCGGGTTTGCCGACCTGGCGGCGCAGGGAGACGAGCTGGCGGAGGCGGGTTTGGCGCAGCTTGAGGATCTCGAGGACCTCGACCAGGTAGATGGAGGCGGCGATCGCGGCGATCAGGCAGGCCGCCATCACCGCCGTCCAGAAGACGTTGAAGTGGCCGTGGTTGTCGCTATAGGGGACGAAGCGCAGGGCCAGGGCCAGGGCGGACATCACCGCCGTCCAGCCATAGAGGTAGAGCAGGGTGCGGCGCTGGGAGAAGCCGATGTCGGCCATCCGGTGGTGGAAGTGCCAGCGATCGGCTTTGTAGATCGGTTTCCCGTATTTGAGCCGCTTGGCGACGACGAAGCCGGTGTCGAGGATCGGCACCGCGAGGATCAGCAGCGGCAGGAACAGGGCGACGACGGCGTTGGTCTTCAGCGCTCCCTGCACCGCCACCGCCCCGAGCAGGTAGCCGAGCAGGTTGGAGCCGGTGTCCCCCATGAAGGTGCTGGCCGGTGGGAAGCCCCAGCGGAGGAAGCCGAGGGCGGCGCCGGCGGTCAGTGCCGCCAGCACGCCGGCGGCGGTCCGTTCAAGCGAGAGGGCGATCGTCGCCAGGGTCAGGGCCGAGATCACGGCGACGCCGGCGGCAAGGCCGTCGACGCCGTCGATCAGGTTGATCACGTTGATGATCGCGACCAGGCCGAGCACGGTGGCGACGTCGCCGAGCTGGATCGTCGTCCCCCAGAGGTGGAAGAGGTCGACGGTCCCCGGCGTCAGGCGGCCGAAGAACGGGAGCGTGAAGTTTTCGACGGTGACCCCGGCCGAGACCGGGATCACTACGGCGACGACCTGGCCGAGCAGCTTCGGCGCCGCCGAGAGCTCGAAGACGTCGTCGAGGAAGCCGACCCAGGCGATCGCGATGGCGCCGAAGATGATCGCGTTGCTCTCGCTGTCGTCGGGCAGCCAGAGGATGCCCGCGACCACGGCCGCGACGAGGATGCCGAGGCCGCCGAGCTTTGGGGTCGGCACCGTGTGCATCGAGCGCTCGTTGGGGTAGTCGATCGCCCCGACCCGCAGCGCCAGCCGCTTCGTCAACGGCACCAGGACCAGGGCCAGGACGAAGGCGGCGAGGAAGGCGAAGAGGGCTTCTTGGTTAGTCGGCATAGCGATCGAACCAGAGGGTGAGGGCCATCAAGCCCCAGATCTGTCGACTGAGATCTTCGCGGCCGGCGCAATGGCGGTCGAGGATGGGCGTCACCGCGGCGGGGTCGAGCAGGCCTTGGCGCTCGATCGTTGCCGGGGCGAGGACCTCGCGGGCGAACGGCTCCAGCGGCCCGCGCAGCCAGGCGGCGAGCGGGATCGAGAAGCCCTGCTTGCGGCCGTGGATGATCTCCCGCGGCAGCAGCGGCTCCAGCGCCCGGCGCAGGAGCCGCTTCTTGGCGAAGCCGCGCACTTTCAGCTGGGTCGGCAGCGAAAAAGCGAACTCGGCCACCTTCGGGTCGAGGAAGGGCACCCGCAGCTCCAACGAGTGGGCCATGCTGAGGCGGTCGGTCTTGACCAGCAGGTCATCGACAAGGTAGATGCCGAGGTCGACGTCCTGCATCCGTGCCAGCGGATCGGCGCCCTCGGTTTCCGCGTAGCGGGCGCGGTAGAGATCGAGCGGGTCCCAGGCGGCGGTCGCTGGGCCGGCGAGTTCGGCGCGTGCCCCCGGCGAGAAGATCTCCTTCCAGCCGTGGTGGCGCTCCAGCGGCGGCAGTGCGGCGGCGCGGGCGAAGCGCTTGGCTTTGTAGTCGAAGCCGACCCGCTCGCTGCGGCTCGGCAGCGCCTCGGCCAGCGGCCGGGCGAGGGCGGCGAGTCGGCCGACGCGGCGGGCGAGGAGGTCGGCGACGTAGGTGTAGTAGCCGCCGAAGAGCTCGTCGCCGCCCTCGCCGGAGAGGGCGGTCTTCACCTCCCCCGCCGCCAGCTGCGAGACCAGGTAGGTCGGCAGCGCCGAGGAGTCGCCGAAGGGCTCGTCGAAGGCCTCGACCAGCCTCGGCAAAAGCTCGATCGCGTCGGGGCGCAACACCAGCTCGTGGTGGTCGGTGCCGTAGCGCTCGGCAACCAGGCGCGCCCGCGAGAGCTCGTCGAATCCGGCCTCCTCGAAGCCGATCGAGAAGGTCTTCAGCGGTTCGTCGAGGTGGCGCGAGGCGAGCGCGGCGAGACCGCCGGAGTCGACCCCGCCGGAGAGGAGGACGCCGACCGGGACGTCGGCGACGAGGTGGGCGCGGACGCTGTCGTCGAGCACCTCGCGCAGCTCGGCGGCGAGCTCTGCCGCGGAGCCGTGCCGGGCCTCATCGGCCGGCACTGCGCCCGAGCGCGCGTAGCGCCTCAGGCTCGCCTCTCCCCCCTCCCAAGTCAGTAGGTGTCCCGGGGGCAGCTTGCGGGCCTCGGCGAAGATCGTCAGCGGCGCCGGGATCGAGTTGAAGGCGAGGTAGGCAGCGACCGCCTTGGGGTCGATCTGGCGCGAGAAACCGGGCTGCTCGAGCATCGCCTTCAGCTCCGAGGCGAAGGAGAGGCCACCGCCATGCTCGCGGTAGTAGAGCGGCTTGATA
Organism: Solirubrobacterales bacterium; assembly: GCA_035688445.1. GTDB lineage: Bacteria > Actinomycetota > Thermoleophilia > Solirubrobacterales > 70-9 > VAYN01. Next base: position 2,841 of record DASSNA010000237.1, read on the forward strand.
CCGAAGCGGTCGCGGGCCAGCAGCAGCCGCTGGCGGCGCTTGTCCCAGAGGGCGATCGCGAACATGCCGCGCAGCCGCTCGACGAAGCCCTCGCCGTGCTCCTCGTAGAGGTGGACGAGGACCTCGGTGTCGCAGTCGGTGGCGAAGCGGTGGCCGCGGCCCTCGAGCTCCCGCTTCAGCTCGCGGTAGTTGTAGATCTCGCCGTTCTGGACGACGACGGCGGAGCGGTCCTCGTTCTCGATCGGCTGGTGGCCGTGGGCGAGGTCGATGATCGAGAGCCGCCGCGCCGCCAACGCCACCGGCCCCTCGTGGAAGAGCCCCTCGTCGTCGGGCCCACGGTGGACCAGCCGCCCGTTCATCCGCGCCACGGCGTCGAGGTCGGGGGACCGCTCCCGCTCACCGGCGACGACACCGCAGATCCCGCACATGGGCCGCAGTCTCGCAGCCAGGCTGGCGGTGGCTCAGTCTTCGGGCGCGTTGAGCGGGCCGCGGCCGACGACTTTGTTCACCGTGGCGAACAGCACCTGGAAGTAGAGCGCGACCGAGCGGTCGGCGATGTACTCCATGTCGTGGGCGAGCTTGTCGGCCCAGGTCTCCTCCCGCGTGATCCGGGTCTGGGCGAAGCCGGTGACGCCGGGGCGGACGACGAGGCGCTGCCAGTACTGCGGGATCTCGCGGCAGAGTTCGGCGTAGAAGGTGGGGCGGATCGGGCGCGGGCCGACGATCGCCATGTCGCCGCGCAGCACGTTCCACAGCTGCGGCACCTCGTCGAGGTGGGTTTTGCGCAGGACGCCGCCGATCCGGGTCCGCTCTTCCTCGGTGCGGCGGGTCAGCTCCTCGCCGTAGTAGGGGCCGAGCCGGGTCTCGGCGTCCGGCTTCAGAGTGCGGAACTTGTACATCCAGAAGAGGTGGCCGGCCTTGCCGACGCGGGCGCCCCGATAGAGGACCGGCCGGCCCGAGCTGATCGCGATCGCCGCCGCGACTAGCGCCAGCAGCGGCGAGAGCACGATCAGGATCGAGGCGGAGATGAGCAGGTCGAGGGCGCG
>DASSNA010000249.1:0-8028 GCA_035688445.1 Solirubrobacterales bacterium
CACCCCGCCGGGCGTCTTCGTCGCGGTCGGCGAGCCCGGCGAGGGCCTGGCAGGGTGGCGGTTCAGCCACTTCCAGGCGAAGGCGGCGCTGCCGATCGCCGAGCGCACCGGCCAGCCCGTCGTCCGCTACGCCGAGGTTGCCCTGCTCGCCGCGGTCGCCCGCGACGACCTCGCCGAGACCTCCCTGCGCCAGCTCTACCTGGCGCCGCTCGAACGCGCCCGCGACGGCGGCAAGATCGCCCGGGAGACGCTGCGCGCCTACTTCGCGGCCGAGCGCAACATCTCCTCGACCGCCGCCGCGCTCGGCGTCGACCGCGCCACGGTCCGCAACCGCCTGCGCGCCGTCGAAGACCTTCTCGGCCGCCCCCTCCAGGGCTCGATGCCGGACCTGGAGATCGCCCTGCAGCTGGACGACTAACCAGTCCCGCCCCGCCTCTCACATTGCTGAATCCCCGGCGCGCAAAGCGCCAAATGGGTGAAGCGGCGCTCCCCCTTGGCCAGAGAAGATCGATTCGATCCATCCACCAGGAGGCAGGGGGTAAAACATGAGCAAACACTTGGTTCGCATCGCGGCTGTCGGACTCGGGTTGGCGCTGGTCTTCGCGGCAGCCGCTTTCGGCAGTCGCAAAGTGGAGTGCGCCGGCAACCTCTGCGTCGCCGACAACGGCGGCATCTCCCCATCCAAGCTCCCCCGGCACGGAAGCGCGCCGATCACGGCCCGCATCTTCGGCGAAATCAACACCCGCGACGGCAGCCACCCGCCCGCGATCGAAAACCTCGAACTCGACGTCGACAAAACGGTCGGGATCGACGCAGTCGGCCTCCCGACCTGTAGGGCGGGGCAGCTCGCGTCGCGCACCACGGCAGAAGCCAAGCGCGCCTGCCCCGACGCGATCGTGGGAGCGGGCTCCGCCGAAGTGGAGGTCGCCTTCCCCGAACAGACGCCGTTCTCCTCGACCGGGCCGCTGCTGCTCTTCAACGGCGGTGTCCGCGGCAAGACCACCACCGTCTTCCTCCATGCCTACGTCAACGTGCCGGCGCCGACCGCGATCGTCGTCAAGGCGACGGTCACCCGCATCCACCGCGGCCGCTTCGGCCTCCACATCGCGGCGCGGATCCCGAGGATCGCTGGCGGCGCCGGCTCCCCGACGAAGTTCACCCTGAAGATCGGCCGCAAGTTCACCTACAAAGGCCGCAAGAAGAGCTTCCTGACGGCGAGCTGCCCGACCGGCCACTGGGTAACCAAGGGACACGTTGTCTTCAGCGACCAAACCGAGCTTGGCCTGACCCACGTCTTCCCCTGTACGCCCAAGGGCTGAGGATGGCGCAGGCACAGCGAAGCGACGGCGGTACACGGACGCGAGGCGGTGCGCCGGGTGCTCGCGCAGCTGATCGCCGCCGACGTGCGGATCGAGGTCGAGTGCAGCCGGGTCCTGGTCGCCGGCTTCGAATGCTGAGGCGCCGCCCTGCTGCGCTAGCTGTAGGTGACGAGCATCAGCTCGTCGAATTGGAGTGGGTCGGGGCTGGCTTTCCCCGCCGCCCAGGCGAGGATCGTCACCCGTACCTCCTCTTCGTGAGCTAGCTGCTGCAGTGCCTCGGTGATGTCGACGGTGATGTTTGCCGGCTGCGCCGTCGACTCGGCGCGCTGGTCGAAGGGGCTGACCGGCTCGGTGATCGCGCAGTGGCCAGCGTCGCCCCAGCAGTCTTCGCCGTGACCGAAGAAGGCGAAGGAGGCGGCGTAGCCGGGCGCATCGACGCCGGCGTCCGCGGGCACCCGCGCGTTGTTGAGGTAGACGCGGGCGGCGAACGAGGGAACGCGCTGGTCGACCCCAATCAGCTCCAGCGCCGCATTGACGAAAGGCGCCCGAGAATCGTGGACGAAGGGCAGCGGGCTTGAGGTCCAGCGCTGCATCAGCGCGCCCCCCGAACCGTGGTCGCGGACTGGGCGTAGTCGTAGCCGAGCTGCTTGACGTCGAGCACCTGGCGGACGGTGATCGCGCGCGGGCGCAGCGGCTGGTCGAGGTAGATCGCCGGTGGCAGCGCTCCCGGATGGTGGTGCTGCCAGATCCGCCAGCAGCGGTCGACCATGCAGTGGTGGGCCCAGAAGACCGGGTCATACGCCGCCCAGGCGGGGTCGGACATGGTGCCACCAGTCCAGACGTGGACGAAGTCGTGGACTTCAGTGATCCGCTCGTTAAAGGCGGTGAAGCTGGGTGCTTCGAGGGCGCGTTCGTAGAGGCCGCGGTAGGGCAGCGGCGGCACCGCGGTGGTTTCACCCGGTTCGCGGAAGGTGCGTTCGGGCCAGCCGGCGCGGCGCACATTGGTGAAAGGTTTGATCGGAGCCGAGCCGAGGGCGCCGCTGCGGAACGATTTCGGGATGTTGTCGAGCGTCGACCAGTCCCACCATGGCAGCGTCACCTCGGGGTTGATCCGCTGCAGCGAGAGCTCGAAGAAGTAGAGATATGCGCGGTGCCAGGGGAGGAAAAGCGGGTGGTGGTGCCAGCACCATTCGAACGGCACCCCGTGCCAACCGGCGTAGTACTGATACCCACGGTTGTCGCTGATTTTGAGCACGGCTTTGATCGTCTCCCGCAGCCGTTTGACTTCCTCGGTGGTGAGCTTGTCGGCGCTCTTGCGGTGCTTGAGGACCGCCCGGACCGCGCGGGGTTGGACACGGGCAACGACGGTCATCGCTCCGTCCCCATCCTGCTGCCGCGCCCGGCGCGTAGGGAATTAGCGGCGCGGGAGACAAACGCCACTACCGCGCCGAGCGCGACAACACACACCGGCATCAGGTTGAGCACGGTCTCCTCTACTGGGATGCCGGCAATGTGGGCCTCCATCACCGTCAAAGTCCCACACTTCGAGCGTTAAAGCAAAAACACTTCAGTACTCAAGTTAGCTCTGATTGAGCTGGAGCTACTCGAGCAGTTCGTCCGCCAGCGTCGCGATTTCGCCGACGGTCGTGTCCAGGGCATCAGCCAATCGCAGCATGGTCGTGTAGCTGGGATTGCGGATGCCGCGCTCGATGCCGCCGACTTGGGTGAGGTCGGTGCCGGCATATTCGGCCAGTTGCTCCTGACTGAGGCCGGCCTCTGTACGGAGGGTGCGGATCGCCTCGCCGAGAGCACCGTGCTCGGGCGAGCGGGGTTTGCTGCGGCGGGGCGGCGGCACAGGTCCCGCCAGCCTCTCGATTTGCGCGCACGAGGGTTAGAGCATTTATGCCCTGGCCGAGTATTGGCCTAGCGGCGATCGGCGAAGGCGGCGGGGCGCGTTGCCTCCCCGATTGGTGCGCAGCGGAGGTGGTGGAAGGGGGCGTGCAGGCGCGAGCGCAGTTCCGTGGCAGCGACGGTGCCGTCGCGGTCGGCGGTGCCGGTGACGAGGAAGACCTCGGTCGCCGGGTAGGTGCGCAGCTGGTCGGTGACGGTCTGGACGATGTCCTCGTCACCAAGACGGGCGCTGGCATCAACGCCGGCCCGCGCCAGCGACGCCAGCGTCAGCACCAGGCTGCGTTGGGCGCGGTCGCGGCCGGGGCGGGTGTCGCTGGCCCAGCGGTCGAGGAAGCGATTGTGGGTGGGGGCGACGACGCGCACCTCCGGCTCGGGTTCGCCCGGGTCGACGGGAAGCGAGGCGGCGGCGATCCGCTCCACCGCGGTGCTGTCCTCAAGTGGCTCGTCGACCACGACCAGTAGATGCTCGCGGCGGTCGCCGGCGCGGGCGGGGACGATCGGGTGCAGCGGCGGGTTGCGCACCGCCAGGGCGACGATGATGCCGGCGACGATCGAGCCCTCAGCCATCCCCATCCCCGGCCCGCCGACGTAGAAGGCACTGACGATTGAGACCGCGATCGCGGCGACGATCAAGGGCAACTTCCATGCGGCTATTCCCTGATCGGTCATGTAATTGACCTTAGAGGCTCGGCGTGGGCAGTCAATCCCCCTCGCGGCCAACGAGGTCGTGAAGGCTGCGGAAGTCTTCGGCGCAGGCGGGGCAGCCCGCGAGGTGGGCCCGCATTCCCGGGATCCGCTCGTCGGCGGGGTCGCCCGCCAGGGTCAGCTCGACATAGCGGTCGAGCTCCTCGAAGCACTGCTCGCAGGTCAGCTCTGGGCCGTCCGGACCCAGCACCCGGCCCAGCGTCTCGTCGTGGTGGTTCATCGGTCCTCACTCCCTTCCTCTACCCGGAAGCCGCGCTCGGCGAGCGCCTCGCGCAGCTTGCGGCGGGCGTCGTGCAAGGTCTTGTAGAGGGCGCCGCGGGTCGAGCCGAGGCGCTCGGCGAGGACGTCGATCGGCACCCCGTTGAGGGTGACCGCGACCAGCACCTCGCGCTGGCGCGGGGTGAGGACGCACTCGATCTCCTCGCGTAGGGCGGCGAGCAGCTCCGCCTCCTCGGCGCCGCTGGTGGCTGAGCCGGGGGCCGAGAGCGCCGCCCAGGCCTCATCCTCGAGTGGGATCTCCCGCCCCTGCCAGGCGCGCCGGCGCACCTTCACCGCCGCCTCCAGCAGGGCAAACTTGTAGGCCCAGGTGGTGAAGCGGCTCTCGCCGCGGAACTCGTCGAGCTTGCGCAGCACCGCCATCAGCGCGTCGTCGGCCGCCTGCTGGGCGAGGTCCTCGCCGTCGCCCCCGCGCAGGTGCGCCAGCTCGGCGCCGCGGCGGCCGACCTCGAACCGCGCCGCCTTCAGCAGCAGCGCGTGCAGCTCGGCCACCGCGGTCCGTCCCTCGGCACCCTCGGCTCGAAGGCGATCAACCCAAGAGATCTCAGTCGGCGTCGTCATCAGCGCAGTCGCCATGCATTGTTAGCGACCGGCCGTCGCGGGTTCTTACGCGAGGTAAGAAGTGCCGGGGAGGTGACGCAAATGGGACACAAACCCACGACTTAGGGAGGTCCCATGTCAACTACCGCAACCCTCGATCCCCGCGAAGCGAGGCTCGCGTCCAGCTTCGGCGAACGGCTCAAGAGCGACCCCGCCTACCAGGCGTTCACGATCATGCGCATCGCCTTCACCGTCGCGCCGATCCTCTTCGGCCTCGACAAGTTCTTCAACGTGATGGTCGACTGGGAGCAGTACCTGGCCCCCTGGATCAACGACATCATCCCCGGCAGCGCCTCCACCGCGATGCACCTGGTCGGCGTGGTCGAGATCGCCGCCGGCATCTTCGTCGCGCTGAAGCCGCGCTACGGCGCCTACGTCGTCGCCGCCTGGCTGGGCGGGATCATCGTCGACCTGCTCACCTACTCCGGCTACTACGACGTTGCTCTACGCGACTTCGGGCTGCTGCTCGGGGCCCTCACCCTCGCTCGACTGGCGAGCGTCTACGACCCGCCGGGTGCCGAGGTGAGGCTCTGAGCCCAGTCCGCGAGGGCTAGGCTGGCCGGGTGCCGTCGCTGCTCGAGCGCCTCGGGGTGGAGCTGCCCGTCGTCCAGGCAGGTATGGGCGGCGGGCTGAGCAGGCACGAGCTGGCGGCGGCGGTCTCCGAGGCCGGGGGGCTGGGGACGATCGCGGTCAACGGCGCCGGAGCGATCCGGCGCGAGCTGGCGGCGGCGCGGGCGCTGACCGGGCGTCCGCTCGCCGTCAACCTGCTGCTGCCGTTCGCGCGGCGCGACTGGTTCGAGGCGGCGGACGAGGCCGATGTTGTCGTCACCTTCTGGGGGCGGCCACGGCGGCGTACCGGCGGCGTCTGGCTGCACCAGTGTGGCTCGGTCGCCGAGGCAAAGGCGGCGCACGCTGCGGGCGCCGACGGGGTGATCGTCCAGGGCGTCGAGGCGGGCGGCCACGTGCGCGGAACGACGCCGGCGCTGGAGTTGCTGGCGCAGGTGCGCGCGGTGTTGCCGCCCGGCTACCCGCTCTGGCTGGCGGGAGGGATCGCCAGCAGGGACGATGCGCAGGCGGCCCTCGCGGCCGGTGCGGATGCCGCCGTCGCCGGCACCCGCTTCCTCCTCTCCGAAGAGAGCCGCGCCCACTCGGAGTACAAGCAGCGCCTACTCGCCGCCGAGCAGACGATCCTCACCGACCTCTTCGGCGCCGGCTGGCCAGCCCCGCACCGAGTAGTCCCAAATTCCGCAACCAAGCATTGGCTCCCCAACCGGCCGGTAGGCGGGTCGGCGCCGGCGTTGGAGCGGGCGCCGCTGGCGAATCGCGCCCTCAACCGGCTGTTGGCACCCGGAGCTCGCTACTTGCCGGACCCACTGCAAGCGCGAATGATCCGCGCCCAGCGCCCCGACAGTCGCCTGCTGACCCCAGCAGGACCAACCGATGACGCACCCGCAACCCTCCTCGAAGCCGGCGCGCTCTACGCCGGCGAAACGGTGGCGAAAATCAGCAAGCTCCAGCCAGCGGCCAACCTCGTACGCGAGCTCGCTGGTTGAGAGGGAGTGGGTATCCCCTCGAACGGGCGGATACTCAAATCGCCGAGCTAATTAGCTCGGCGATTGTCCGGGCGAGGGGATACCCACTCCCTCCCCCGCCCGGGCGAGGGATACCCCACCCTTCTCCAGTGCGCGCCGATAGACACCCGGGCCGGGTTATCCAGCTTGGGACAATGCCCACATGGCTGGGGGCCAGGTCTTGCAGATCGCGGAGAGCTCGCTCGGGCCGGGACGGTGTGAGCTGCAGCTGGAGGGAGAGCTGGACCTCTGGAGCACCGAGCGCCTGCAGGCAGTACTCCAGCGCGTCGCCCGCGACAACGACGCCGTTGTCGTCGGGCTCGAGAACTGTGAGTTCGTCGACTCGACCGGCATCGCCCTCTTTCTCCAGACACGCCGCCAGCTCGAAGACGAAGGCGGTCGCCTCGTCATCTACGGCTGCGGCGACCAGGTGCTGCGGGTCTTCACCGTCGCCGGTCTGACCGATGCCGGCATCGTCTTCGACAGTCGTGGCGAAGCGATCTCCGGGTTGGCGGGGCCGAGCGAGAGGCGCCCCGCCGCCTGAGCTAGACCGCCGCCGCCGCGTCCTCGTGCCGCAGCCGGGCGCACCAGAGCGCGAAGAGGCCGACGGCGACCGCGGCGCCCGCCCAGTGGGCGTTGAGCAGCACCGCGAGCAGGCTGGGGAGACCGGCGAGCACTGCGCCGATCAGCGTCGGCACTAGCGGTAGGCGCAGCAGACGGGCGGTGAAGGCGGCGCAGAGCATCCAGGCGGCGGGCCCGGCGATCCAGCCCCAGTCGACGAAGAAGTCGTGAGGCAGGGCGAGGGCGAGGATGACCGAGAGGACGGCGACTGCTGCCAGTTGCACCAGCGCCGCCCGCCAGAGCGTGGGAACGTCCATCCCCACGGAGGCTATTCGACGACGATCTTCCCCTTCATAAAGGGGTGGATCTTGCAGTGGTAGGAGAAGGTCCCCTTGCTTTCGAAGCGGACTCCCTTCGACGTCCCCGGCTTGATCTTGTGGGTGTCGAAGCTGCCGCCTTGGGTCGCGGTGTGCGCCACGTTGCTGGAATTAACGAAGACGACCCGAGCCCCCCGCTTGACCCTCAAAGTAGGCGGGTGGAAGGCGAAGTTGGCGATGTTGACGCGCTTGGCGCCACTGGCGGTGGCGGTCGCGCTGGAGGCAGAGCCCTGGTCGCTCGCGAACAGCAGCACGGTGGCTGCTGCCGCGAGCACAAGGACGAACGCCCAGCGCGCTCTCCGAGTCCAGGGAACCGTCATCGGCCCGGCATACGGGGGAAATCAGCCCCAGGTTCAACGAAAGCCGAAGTCGCGCGATAATGACCTCCCGGGGCGGTTAGCTCAGTTGGGAGAGCGCCTGCCTTACAAGCAGGAGGTCACTGGTTCGAGACCAGTACCGCCCATATCGTCCGGCCGGCGCACCTTCGGGGCCCTTGCCAGGAGGTCGACCCGGGGTGTAGACTCGCGGCCCCGAATGAGAACGTTCTCACTTCGAACCCTCGCCATCCCAGCGGTCGTGTGCGCCCTGGCCGCGGCGGGCGCCTGCGGAGGCGGCTCCGGCTCGTCCGGCGGCGGCTCGGGCGGTGGGACGCCCGTGAACGGCGGGACGCTGCTCGCCGGGATCCCGTCCAACCCCGACCATCTCGAC
>DASSNA010000269.1:0-2944 GCA_035688445.1 Solirubrobacterales bacterium
TCCTCCGGCGTCTACACCAAGCCGGTCGAGGAGATCGAAAACCTCGATTCCACCGTTTGGTGGTAGCGCCGGTTTTCGCGCAGCGATGCGGATCTCTCAGTCCCTGATCGACGAGATGGTCGCGCACGCGCGCGAGGACCTGCCGAACGAGTGCTGCGGGATGATCGGCGGCCGCGACGGCAGGGCGACCCGGGTGGTGCGGGTCGAGAACGCCGCCGCGAGCCCGCTCCGCTACGAGATGGACCCGCAGGGGCAGTACGACGCCCTGAAAGCGATCGAAGACGAGGGTGAAGACCTCATCGCGATCTACCACTCGCACACGCGCAGTGCCGCCTACCCGTCGCAGACCGACGTCAACGAGGCGGTGATGTGGCCGGAACAGGTCTACGTGATTGTCTCGCTCGAGAACGCCGATGCCCCCGACGTGAAGGCGTACTCGCTGCAAGACCTAAAGATCGCCGATGTCGACCTCGACGTCGCATAGGAAGGGCGGCGGCACGCAGACTCGCGTCGCCCACGGCGGCGGCGACTTCCACGGCGGCGAGGACGAAGGCGGGGGCGGCGGCGGTGGTGGCGGCAAGCTGGTCAAGGTCGCCTTCGCCCGCAACCAGGTCGAAGGGGAAATGCTGCAGGGCCTGCTTCAAGAGGCCGGCATCCCAAGCCTCCTGAAGCGCACCTTCGGCTTCGACAATCCGGACTTCCTCGCCGGCGGCCCGCACGACGTCTGGGTCTACGAAAACGCGGCGAAACGCGCCCGCGAAGTCCTCGCCGACACGATGATCGAGAGCGAGGATGACGAGCGGGCCGAGCTCGAAGAGCAGCGCCGCCTCGCCCGCGGCGAAACCGGCGTGGTCACGCCCGCCCGCCTCGCCTTCTGGATCGCCGTCGCGGCGATCGGCGCCGTGATCCTGATCTGGGTCCTCTACCAGGCGACTGGTTGAGCGATGGCGAAAGCCGCTACCTGACCGCGACGGGGCCGCGGATCATTTCGCGGAGGTAGTCGCGCCAGGCGTCCTCGATGTCGCGGAAGCGGGCGTCGAAGGCGTCTTCGAGCTGGACGTCGGGACCCTGGGGGAGGAGCTTGGCAACGAGGCGCTCGCAGGCCTCGGGGCCGCGCTCGTTCTCGAGCAGGTCGAAGATCGTGCCGCCGAGGATGACGGCGTCGCGGCGCGAGGGCGGGAAGGAGGGGCGGGAGCTCTCTCGCAGGCGGCGGATCGTGGCGGCGCGGTAAAGGCCCACCTGGCGGGAGAAGTACTGGGCGCCGCCTTCGACCAGCCAGGCCCAGCGGAGGTAGCGGACGAAGCGGCGCGGGGTCCAGGAGGGGGGGAGGTCGGTGTTGTTGTGGGCGATCACCATCTGCGCGTAGAGGCGCTCGGCGGTGCCGCGGAGGGCTTCGTAGGAGTCGTCGCCGGCGGCGCGCCGTTCCATGTGTGTGTCGTTGAGGACATGGAGCTCGGTCGACATCGGCCAGCCGGCGAGGTAGCGGCGCCCGGCCGGGGCCGCCGACCAGCGGGCGGCGGGGAGGAAGGGGTGGGCCATCGTCAGCCATGCCGGGTTGGTGTGGACGACGACCGTGACCTCCTCTGGGATCCGCTCGAAGCGGTCTTCGAGCCGCAGCCGCAGGTGCTCGAGGCGATCCAAAGTCCGCTCCGCGTAGGAGGAGTCGTCGGAGTCGTGGCGCGCGGTGAAGCTCAGCGACTCGGTCTCTACCCAGGACATCTAAGGCCACCTTACCGGCGCATCCCGGCGTCCTCGGTCGCTCGCGTGCAGAGCACGCCACGCTCCCTGCGTCCTTGGCCTGCTTGGTAAGGCGACCTTAGACGAGTGCGGGCTCAGCAGCCCCGCAACGGTCGACGATCTCGCTGCGGGCGCGGTCGAACTCTTCGTCGGCCATCACCGGGGTGCCCTCGAAGGGCAGTTCGCGGTCGATCTCGACCCAGGAGCGGCAGCCGTGGTACTCGTCGCGGACGCGGACGGTGACCGGCCGCGGGATCCGGTGGACCCGCAGCAGCAGCACGTGGAGTGGGTGCCGACGCTTCCAGGCGAGCCGCTTTTCGGCGTAGTCCGGAGTCCAGATGTAATAAGGAGACAGCGAGTCCAACGTGCGGCGGTCGTTGATCGTCACGTGGTCGACGACCTCGGCCCAGGCGCGCAGGCGGACGCGGTCGGGCTGGGGGATGCCGCCGTCCTGGAGCAGCGCTTTCGGCGGCGGCTCCTCGTCGGGCCAGACACCCTCCTCGAGCGCGCGGCGCAGCTCCGGGTGGTGTGATTCGCGGACCAGGTCGTTCCGCTGGTGATCGAAGGTCGGGTAAAGGAAGAAACGCTCGTGCTCGAGTTCGAAGTGCTTGTTCTCCTCGCGGATGCCCCCCTTGCGCAGGGTGAGCAGCTGCTCACCCTCGGCGAGAGCGCGAACGGTTACAGCCCATTCCTTGAGAGCGATCGGCATTGAAGTAGTCCTGCGAAAGGTTCCGTAATTCGATTTCAACCGGGGCTAGGCATCCGACTAGAAGGCCTATACAGGCCGTCTGCGCCCGCCCGAGGGCGCGCATTCTAGACGAGTGCAGCGAAATCTCAACTAAAAATCGTGAAATATCGCTTTTGCCACGTTAAGCGTGGCCAACATCACACTAGCCCGTGCCCTCCGCCGCCTGGAGTCTCGATTCTGAGGCAGTCGCCGGGCCCCAGATCCCCCGAAGCCTTTCCGGGCAGTGGCGAGCCGTTGAGGAGATTGCGTCCCGTGGCGCCGTCGCTGCCGCCGTCGCGGCCCCGCGGAGGATGTCGGCGGCGCTCGGTGATCAGCGAGAAGCGCATCGGCGTCAGCGCTTCGATCTCGCGGACGATTCCCTCGCCGCCGCAGTGCTCGCCCTCGCCGCCGCTGCCACGCCGCAGCGCGAGCTCAAGCACGCGGAGGGGGAATTCGGTCTCCAGCGCCTCGGTCGGGGTG
>DASSNA010000294.1:0-4971 GCA_035688445.1 Solirubrobacterales bacterium
CACCCCAGTAGCTATCGTCAGTTGCTCTACTGCGGTCCCCTTTCGGTGATAAGACCCCTCGGGGTCTTCCGCTTCGGCGGATAATTGACTGGGGGCCGTCAGTAGTTGATGGGCTAATAGAAGTAATCGGTGCCGGTTTCAAAGATGTCCTTGTTCGAGGCCACCTTGCTACCAAGAAGGTCCAGATAGCTCCGATCGCCTAACTCCCAAGCACGCTGTACCGCCCAGCAGCAGTAGTCGGCCACCTGAATACACGGATCGCTTACGGCCTCCCAAAAGGCGACTCGGTGCCGAGCTGGCGAGACTTGATGCACGACGTCCTCAACCGATTCCCGAAAGAGACCGCGCGTCTTCTTCGTCCCCAAGCTGGCGGCCACAACCAGAAGTTTGTCCTGGGTCGTCGCGACGATGGGAGCAACGTAGCCAAAGTGCAGAAACCAGCCCATCTTGTAGAGGGCTTGGTCATTGTGCAGATGTGGTTGCGCTTTTCTCTTCTCGAGAGCGGTGGCATCGATCCGCAGGGGCAGGCGTTTGAGGAGCTGAAAGACCGCGCTGCGGACGGCCGGCTTGTCTTCAGAAGCATGAAAAGGCTGGCTCACATCATGACCTTGCCAAGCCAGTTGCCGCCGTAGATGGACCAGATGGTCGCCGGGTCGGCAGTCCTCCATCGTGACCGTGGTCAAGATGAAGTAGCGGCTGGCCCCCTTATGGGAGGAGAAATCGAAGTTCCCCGACTCATCTGCAAAGACATAGCGGTCAGCCACGCGCACAGCGTAATTTAGCTTTCGGGAGCCAACTGACCCACTACCTCAGGCGAACCCAGATCAATCACCCGACGGCGGGCTCCAGATCGGAGGTTTCGCCCTCGCCACGGTCGATTGGCAGGCCCTCCTCTTCCCAGCGGTGGACCGTCTTGCGGAGCTGGAAGAAGGCGAAGATGCCGGGTGGGATCGGCATCCAGAAGGAGACGAGACGGAAGATCAGGACCGCCGGGAAGACCGTCTCCTCGGGGATGCCGAAGAGGACGAAGGCGCCGATCATGCCGGCGTCGACCGCCCCCACCCCCGCCGGCGCCAGCGGGAAGAGGTTGGCGACCATGCCGAGGAAGTAGCCCTGGACGACAACCGCGAGCGGGACGTGGACGCCGAAGGCGTGGAAGGAGGCCCAGAGGACGCCGATGCTGAACGCCCAAAAGCCGGCGGCGCCGATCACCGCGAGGCCACCGCGCGAGGGGTGGGCGAAGAGGCCGAGGGCGAAGCGGAAGCCTTCCCCCAGGGTCGCCGGCACTTTGCCGGCGGTGCGGAGCCACTGGCGCGAGCGCTCGTTGTGGGCAAATCGGGCCAGCCGCCGTTCGAAATCAGGTGGGATCAGCGTGATCAGAACCCCAACGATCAGCAGTAACCCGGCGACGGCGGCGGGGACGATCGTCAGCTCGACCGAGCCCTTGCCGTTCATCACCCCGGTCCGCAGGAGGATTCCGAAGACGATCAGGGCGACGGGATAGAAGACGTAGTGGAGGGAGACGAAGGCGACCATCCGGCGGCCGACGTCGCGGCGCCCCATCCCCGCCTTGCGCAGCGCCCAGTAGGTGAGGGCGACGCCACCGGCGCCACCGGCCGAGAAGAGCAAGGTGGCGGCGACGCCGGCCATGTTGATCTCGTAGGTCTCGAGCCAGGTGAAGCGAAGCGCGTCACCCCCCACCACGGCTTTGAAGAGGGCGATGTAGGTGGCGTAGGCGGCGACGTTGAGGCCGATCGCGATCCCGATCCAGAGCGGATCGGCGTCGTCGAGGCGACTGAGCGCGTCACTTAATCCGACCAGCTTTGGGAACAGGAAGTAGATGGCGCCGAGCAGCAGCAGCACCAGGACGACGGTCTGAGCAAGTCGCCGGGGGGTGAATATCGGCATTTCGGCGAAGCGGTTGCCGTTCGCCGAGTCTTCCTGAGACACCCCAGGGAAATTACCCGCTCGCGATCCTCTCCAGACGCTGCAGGGTCTTGTTCACCCTGTTTACGAGGGGTTCCGCCAGCGGCTCGCCCTTCCTCACCGCGGTGACAAGAAGTGCGCCAGCGATCAAGTCGGTGACGTAGTGCTCGCCGAGGTAGACGAGGGCAAAGCCGAGAGTTCCGGCGTAGCCCCAACCCAGCGCTCCCTCCACGTTGCCCGCTTCGGAGAGCGAAAGAGCGGCCTGCACCGAGGTCGCGAAGTGCAGCGAGGGCATCGCCGCCCAGGGGTTACCACCGAGCGCGTCGTACATCCGCTCCCAGGCCCTCCCCCAGGTTGGTTCGCCGACCTCGACCATGATCCGCCGCACCTGTTCCCCGGTCAGCCCCTGCTCTGCCGCCCACCACGGCGGCGCGGTGGGGACTGCAAAGTAGATGGCGCAGCCAAAGTCAAAGACGGCGGCCATCTGGCGCGCGGCACGAGGGAAGCGCTCGTTGTGACGGACGAGAATCAGGGTCAGCGAGAGGTAGGGCTCGATGAACCAGAGCCAGTGGGCCCAGGTGAGCACCTTGTTGGCGAGTCCGACCTGCGGCAGTCGTGCCAGCGCCCGCTGCAGACGCGCGTTGGGGAGGCGGCCGGCGCCGATTACCCGGTCGACCTTGATCGGGTAGCCAGTGTGCAAGCGCCGCCGCAGCCGCTCCGGGTCGTCGTAGGGAAGCTCGTGGGCGACGGTGAAGGCCCACATCTGCAGCGCAAAGAGGGCGACGTCGCGCCGCTTCGAGCGCGGCTGCAGCACCGCCAGCGCCAGTGGGGCCGCGGCGCAGGCGGCGACGGTGACGGGGGTCGGGATCCGCAGCCGGCGCCGCAAGATGGGGACCGCGACGGCGGCGCCGATCGTGGCCGCACCGCCGACCTGAACCGCGAGGCGAAGCGCATTCGATGGCCGGGAGCGCCTCCTCATAGAGGCGGCGAGTATAGGTCCGAGGCGGGTCCGGAGCGTGAAATCGACCGGGAGGGCGCAGCGCCGCCTCGCCTGAATAGAATGGCCGCGCTTTGTCGCCGCACTCTCCTGGCACTGACCAGATCGACACCCTGCTGTGGATCGGCTTCGTCGCCGCCGCGATCCTCGTGATCGTGGTCAACGTCGCGCTCTTCTACGCGGTGCGGCGTTACCGCGGCGAGCGCGGCAGCGAGCCGCGCCAGCTGAGCAGCGGTCGCAGCCTGCAATTCCGGGTCGGCGCCGTCCTCGCCATCTTCGCCGCCGTCCTCTTCGTCCTCAGTGTCGTCTTCACCGACAAGGCGAAGGAAACGCCGTCGACTGGCGATGCCGGTCTCGCTGCGGCGAAAAAGGCGCCGCTGAAGATCAAAGCGACCGGCCAGCAATGGCTCTGGCGCTACGAATATCCCAACGGCGCCTTCTCCTACTACAAGCTGGTCGTCCCGGCCGACACCGCGGTCGAGCTGGAACTGCTCTCTACCGACGTCGTCCACACCTGGAACGTCGAAGAACTCGCCGGCAAGGCCGACGCGGTGCCGGGCAAGACCAATGACGTCGTCTTCCGCGCCGACGACGAAGGCGTTTACGAAGGCGACTCGGCGACCCTCTCCGGCCAGGCCTATGCGGCGATGCGAACCGCGGTTGAAGTCGTCTCGCCGGAGGAATACGAAAACTTCGTCAAGACCCAGAAAAGTGAAATCCAAGCCGCCCAGGAACGGGTCGTGGGCTTGATCGAAAACGGAGAAGTGCCATGAGCCCCAGTCAGCGGCCCGAGCTCGTCGTCGACGGCTACCCCAGCCGCCGCCCCCGCTGGATCGAGCTTGCCACCAGTGCCGACCACAAGGACGTCGCCCGGGTCCTGATCTGCGGTGCCCTCGGCTTCCTCTTCATCGCCCTGGTCGAGCTGGTGCTGATGCGGCTGCAGCTGCTGGTGCCGGAAAACTCCTTCCTCACCCCGGTCGGCTTCAACCGCATGCTCTCGCTCTACGGCGCCACCGCGGTCTTCCTCTTCGCGATCCCACTCGCGCTCGGCTTCTTCTACTACGCAGCGCCGCTGCAGATCGGCGCCCGCGGCACCGCACTGCCGCGCCTCGGCCAGTCCGGGATGGGGCTCTACGTTGCCGGCGCCACCGTCCTCTACGCGACCTTCCTCTTCACCCCCTCGGAGGCTGGCGTCAACCCGCTGGCACCGCTGACCGAGCTCGCCTTCCTCTCCAACAACGGCGTCGACGCCTGGGCGACGGCGACCGGCCTGGCGACGCTCGGCTTCGTCTTCATCGCGATCGACCTGGTGGCGACGCTGCGGACGATGCGGGCACCCGGAATGGCCTGGCGACGGGTCCCCGTCTTTGCCTGGTCGGCGGCCGTCTCCTCCTGGCTGATGGTGGTGGTCGGCCCGGTGCTGCTGGCGGCGCTGACGATGCTGATGATCGACCGCAACTACGACGGCATCTTCTTTGCCGATGGCTCCGGCGGCGCGCCGCTGCTCTGGCAGCACCTGAGCTGGATCTTCTACACCGGCGCCTACATGCTGATCCTGATCTTCGCCTTCGGCGCGATCGCCGAAATCTTCGTCGCCTTCTCGCGCAAAGGGCTCTTCAACCGCTCGGTGACGATGGCCTCGCTGGCGGCGATCGCGGTGATCGGAACGCTCGCCTGGATGCAGAACATGCTGACCGCACCGATCGGGATCGGCTGGATGTACTTCGCGATGCTGATGTCGCTGGCCCTGCTCGTCCCATTCGGCCTCATCCTCTTCAACCTGATCGCGACCCTCGTCGGCGGCACGCTGCGGATGCGGGCGCCGCTGCTGTTCGCGGTCGGCGCCGTCTCGGCGATCTCGATCGGCCTCGCCGGCGAGCTCGAGCAGTCGCTAGTCGCCGCCGCCTGGAACCTGAAGAACACCACCGACGCCACCGCCTCCACCCACTTCGCGCTGATCGGCGGCGCCGTCTTCGGCGGCTTCGCCGCCCTCTACTACTGGTTCCCGAAGATGACCGGCCGGACGATGGGTGAGAACCTCGCCCGGA
>DASSNA010000312.1:0-2713 GCA_035688445.1 Solirubrobacterales bacterium
CACGTACAACAGCGTAAGATCCCTCCGCCAGCTTCCACCTGGGGAGACGTATCGATGGCCGACACCGCCTACCGCTCGACAGCGCGACGGACTCGGGATGCCGCGCGTCTGGCGGCCCTGCTGCTCGCCGCCGCGCTCGCCATGCCGGCGCTCGCCGCTCCGGGGGTGGCTCCCGCCGTGGGGGAGGGGAGCGCCGGCGCTCCCCTGCCGTCGCTCGCCGAGATGGAGAGACAGGGCGCGGTCGTCGGCCGGGTCATCCTGGAGATCCACAACAACTTCGACCCCGAGAACCCGGAGGAGCGGCGCCGGCTCTACCGGCTGGCGAACCGCCTCCACCGCACCACCCGTGAGCGGGTGATCGCGGAACAGCTCCTGTTCAAAAGCGGCGACCGCCTGAGCCGACGGGCGGTCGAGGAGTCGGCGCGCCTCCTGCGCCAGGCCCGCTACCTCTACGACGCCCAGATCGTCCCTGTCCGCTACGCCGGCCACACGGTCGACCTCGCGGTCGTCACCCACGACGTCTGGACGCTCGACGCCGGCTTGGGGCTAGGCCGCAGCGGCGGCGCCAACACCACCCGCGCCGTGCTTCAGGACAGCAACTTCCTCGGCACCGGCAAGAGCGTCTCCCTCGAACGGCGGGCGACCGTCGACCGCCGCTCCTCGTCGATCGCGTACGAGGACTCCAACCTGCTCGGCGCGCACGCCCTCCTCGCGCTCTCCTACGCCGCCAACAGCGACGGCCACGCGCGCCTCTTCCAGCTCGCCGAGCCCTTCTACTCGCTCGACAGCCGCTGGGCCGCCGGCCTGCTCTCCTCGACCGACCACCGCGTCGACGCTCTCTACGCCCTGGGACACTCGTTCGTCCGCTTCCACCACGACGTCGACCTCTTCTCGGTCAACGGCGGGCTCTCCGACGGTCTGATCGACGGCTGGGCGCGGCGCTGGAGCGCCGGCTTCACCTACCAGCGCGACCGTTTCGCGCCGACCCGCCAGCACCCGATGCCGGCCGGCCTGCCGGACGAGCGCACCCTCTCCTACCCGTGGGTCGCCTTCGACGTGGTCGAGGACGAGTTCGAGGCGGCGCACAACCTCGATCAGATCGAGCGGACCGAGGACCTCCACCTGGGGACCCAGCTCCACCTGCGCCTCGGCCTCTCCTCCTCGGCCTTCGGGGCGAGCCGCAACGCCGCGGTCTTCGACGGCGCGGCGAGCGCCGGCTTCCGGCCGGCGCCGGGCCAGACC
Source organism: Solirubrobacterales bacterium (assembly GCA_035688445.1). GTDB lineage: Bacteria > Actinomycetota > Thermoleophilia > Solirubrobacterales > 70-9 > VAYN01. The sequence continues at coordinate 1,243 of DASSNA010000312.1, forward strand.
CTCCTCTTCGCTGACGCCCTCTCCGGCCGCTGGGGGAGGGACGGCGCCGAGAACGTCGTCGATACGGCGAGCGCGCGCTACTACTGGCGCGACTTCGGCCCCCACCTCTTCTTCGTCGGCGTCGAGGGGACCGTCGCCCATCGCCTCGACCCCGAGATCCAGCTCCTCTTGGGCGGCGACACCGGGTTGCGCGGCTATCCCTTGCGCTATCAGGACGGCGACCGCAACTTCCTGGTCACCGTCGAGCAGCGCTTCTACACCGACTACTACCCGTTCCGTCTCTGCCGCGTCGGCGCCGCCGTCTTCTTCGACGCCGGCCGCACCTGGTCCGGCCACTCCGGCCGCGCCCCCAACTTCGGCCTGCTGCGCGACGCCGGCCTCGGCCTGCGCCTGTCGATGAGCCGCTCCGGCCTGGGCAACGTCATCCACTTCGACCTCGCCTTCCCCTTCGACGGCGACCGCACGATCAAGCGCGCGCAGTGGCTGGTGCGGACGAAGGCGAGCTTCTGAGAGGAGCTAAGGGCTCGTCACGAAATAAGTGTCTCAGCCGAACGGGTAACGAGAGGGAATGTAGGGGCGGAGCTTGTCTCCGCCCGGGCGGGGGCGTCGTATGGCGGACCGTCAACCCGCCGAGACGACCCGTTCGTAGGCGTCGCCAAGCGCGAGGGCGCAGCCGATGGACGGCAGCTCTAGGATGTCGACACTGCGGTCGGTTTCGGTGAGCAACCAAGCGGCGCCGCCCTGGCGCACGGAGTGCTCGGCGTGCACTCGGTCCTGGGCAAGGAGGAGGTACTCGGCGAGCGAGGGGAGGGTCCGGTAATAGGCGAACTTGATCCCCCGGTCGTAGCTCTGGGTGGTGGGGGAGAGGACCTCGACGGTCAGGGTAGGGTTGAGCAGGGTATCTAGCTCCGCGTCGTCGAATTGCGGCTCGCCGCAGACCACGACCACGTCCGGATAGGTGTACAGGTCGGCGGCGGGCACCCGCACCCGCATGTCACTCGCATAGACCTCGCAGCTGCGCCCCCGGAGCTGGGCATGGAGAGACGCAAGGACGTTGGCGACGATGAGGTTGTGGGGCCGGCTGGCGCCGGACATGGCGACGATCTCGCCGTTCAGGTACTCGCTCTTCGTCTCGGCCTGCCTCTCCAGGGTCAGGTACTCTTCTACGGAAACGCGGGGGCGGGGCTCGGAGGCCATGAGGCTACTGTAGCAGAAGGCCCGTGGCCCGGAAGTTGCAGTCCATGGCGGGGACACGGAGAACGCGCCCATGATCCTCCCGCTCAAGAGCGAGCACCTGAAACGGTACAAGGACATCGCCCGTCTGCTGATCAAGTACGGGCGATCGGACCTGGCGCGCTACGTCAGCGCCGATCCGGCGCTGCCGGCCGACGAGACGGAGACGCCGGAGGTCACCGCCGGCGAGCCGGAGCAGCTCGCCCGCGACCTCGAGGCCATGGGCCCGACCTGGGTC
>DASSNA010000331.1:0-6868 GCA_035688445.1 Solirubrobacterales bacterium
GCCCAGAGAACCACCTGCTGGAGATCGGCACCGGCTGGGGCGGGATGGCGATCCACGCCGCCCGGCGCGCCGGCTGCCGGGTCACGACGACGACGATCTCCCGCGAGCAGTTCGAGCTGGCGAAGCGCCGCGTGCGCGACGCCGGCCTCGAGGAACAAGTCACCGTCCTCCTCCAGGACTACCGCGACCTCCACGGCCGATACGACCGGCTCGTCTCGGTGGAGATGATCGAGGCGGTCGGCTGGCAGTACTTCGACGACTACTTCCGCCGCTGCGACGAACTGCTCAGCGACGACGGGCTGATGCTGCTGCAGGCGATCACGATCGACGACCGCATCTACGAGATCGAAAAGGGCGCCAAGAGCTTCGCCAACACCCACGTCTTCCCCGGCGGCTGCCTGCCCTCGCAAGGGCTGATCGCCGGCTCGCTGGCGCGGGTGACCTCGATGAAACAGGTCTGGATCGACGACATCACCGCCCACTACCCGCCGACCCTGACCGAGTGGCGCAAGCGCTTCTTCGCCGCCTGGGAGCGCCTGCGCGCCCGCGGCTACGACGAGCGCTTCAAGCGTCTCTGGGACTTCTACCTCAGCTCCTCGGAGGCGGGCTTCCGCGAGCGCCGGATCGGCGACGTGCAGGCGCTCTTCGCGAAGCCGCGCGCGACCGACGTGTCTGACTTGAAGGGGTCTAAATGACCCGTGAAGTCAGACACGCCCGATGATGGCTCGCCCGCCGCTGCTGCTGATCCACGGCCTCGGCGGCTCGCGCAACATCTGGGAGCCGGTGAGCCCGCTGCTCAAGGCCGAGCGCGAGGTGCATGCGATCGACATGCCGGGATTCGGCGACGCGCCGCCGCTGCCCGAGGGCGAAGCGGCGAGCGCGGCGAACCTGGCGCGCGCCATCCACGAGGAGTGCGCGAGGAACGGGGTCGAGCGGCCGCACGTCGCCGGCAACTCGCTCGGCGGCTGGGTCGCCCTGGAAATGGGTCGCTTCGGCTGGGCCGCCTCGGTCACCACCCTCTCCCCCGCCGGCCTCTGGTCGCACCCGCTCGGCGAGCCCTCCGGCGGCGGCGCCCGCATGCTCCTGCGCGGCTCGCCCTGGGTGAAGGCGGCGCGCCCCTTCCTCGCCGTCGCCTTCCAGTTCCCGCAGACCCGCCACGCCGCCTTCCAGTCGATCGCCGCCCACCCGGAGCGGATTCCGCCCGACGCCGCCCGCGCGCTCGTCCTCGGCTGGCTCGACGGCGAGGGCTACGACGCCGCCAACCGGGCGATGCGCAGCGACGTCTTCGACCCCAGCGGCTACCCGGCCGACGTGCCGGTGACGATCGCCTGGTGCGAGAAGGACCGCCTGCTCCGCCCGCCGAAGCCGCACCGCCGCCCCGCCGGCGCCCGCTTCCTCGTCCTCCCCGGCGTCGGCCACACCCCTACCTGGGACGACCCCGAGCTGGTCGCCCGTACCCTGCTCGAGGGAAGCGCCCCGGCCCCGCCAAGGGGTGTCTGACTTGAAGGGGTCTATATGACCCGTAAAGTCAGACACCCCCAGGCGTCTATGAAGGAGGAGCAGTGATCGTCGAGCGGACCGAGAACCCGATGTGGCTGTCGAACGCCTACCTGGTCACCGACCCGGAGTGGACGACCGGCGTCCTGATCGACGGCAACGACGAGCTCGGCCCGCTGCTGGAGAAGATCGAGGCGAACGGGATCGAGATCACCCACGTCCTCGTCACCCACCCGCACGGGGACCACGTCGCCGGCCTCGCCGAGGCGCGGGCGCAGCTCGGCAACCCGCCGCTGGTCGCTCACGAGGCCTGCGCCGCGGAGCTCGATGAGGAGGTCGAGATCATCCTCGGCGACGGGGAGTCGCTGGACGCCGGCGGCCTCCACATCGAAGCCCTCTTCACCCCCGGCCACGCCGCCGGCCACCTCGCCTTCCTCGTCGACGGCACCGACGTCTTCACCGCTGACGTCCTCTTCAAGGGCACCGTCGGCGGCACGATGGCCCCCGGCGCCAGCGGTTTCGCCGACCTCAAGGCCTCGGTGATGCGGTTGATGGATCTGCACCCCGAAACGGTGGTCCACCCCGGCCACAAAGAGCCGACGACGATCGGCGAGGAGTGGGAGCGCAACCCCTTCGTGCGGATCTGGCGCGGCCTCGATTCGACCGGCGAGGAGCAGGTGACCGTCTGGGGCCGCCCGGCGACGCTGAAGCTCTGGGCCCCCGACTACGACGGCGGCAACAAGGCCTGGATCGTCTTCGGCGACTCCGGCGAGGAGGCCATCGTCGGCGGCTCACAGGTCGAGCGAAGTTGACCTTCAGGCACAACCTTTAGCCCTTCCTCGCAAATTTGGACAGATGTGCGATAGGTAATTCGCACATTTGTCTTCACACTGCGCCGATGGCCGCAGAAATTCAGGAATTCTTTTTCAACTGGTACCCCGTCTTCGGCGTCTTCTTCATGGCGCTGCTGCTGTTCATCTTCCTGCGGATGATGCGCGGGATGATGGGCACGACCAAGCCGGAGACCGTCAAGGCGAGCAAGACCGCGCCGGTCCTCTGGGAGGAGGTGCAGGGCGTCGACGCGGCCAAAGACGAGCTGATGGACGTCACCGCCTGGCTGAAGGAACCGGACCGCTTCTCCGCCCTCGGCGCCCAGGCCCCGCGCGGCGTCCTCCTCTACGGCCCCCCCGGCACCGGCAAGACGATGCTGGCACGCGCGGTCGCGGCCCAGGCCGGCGTCGACTTCTTCGCCGCCTCCGGCTCCAGCTTCGTCGAGATGTTCGTAGGCCGCGGCGCCGCCCGCATCCGCCGTCTCTTCAAGGAGGCGCGCAAGTCCGGCCGCGCAGTGATCTTCATCGACGAGCTCGACGCGATTGGCGGCTCCCGCAGCGGCGGTGGCGGCGACGGCGGCACCAGCGAGCGCGAGCAGGCGCTGAACCAGCTGCTGGTCGAGCTCGACGGCTTCGAGAAAGACCCGGGGATGGTGATCGTGATCGCCGCCTCCAACTACGTCGACAAGCTCGACAAGGCGCTGCTGCGCCCCGGCCGCTTCGACCGCCGCGTCCTCGTCGCCCCGCCCGACCGCGCCGGCCGTGAGGCGATCCTCCAAAGCCACGCCAAGGGCAAAGCGCTCGCCCCCGACCTCGACCTCGGCGACGTCGCCCGCAAGACGACCGGGATGACCGGCGCCCAGCTCGCCAACGCCCTCAACGAGGGCGCGATCATCGCCGGCCGCGCCGGCCGCTTCTACATGACCCGCGAGGACCTCGACGAGGCGCTGCTGCGCCAGGCCGTCGGCTCGCAGCAGGCGCGCCGCCTAAACGCAAAGGAGCGGCGGATCGTCGCCTACCACGAGGCCGGCCACGCGCTCTGCCGCCGCCTGCTCGGCCTCGACCCGCCGGAGATCCTCAGCATCGTCCCGCGCGGGCCGGCGCTCGGCTTCGTCGCCCACTCGCCGCAGGAGGACAGCTACCTGATGTCGCGCGAAGAACTGCTCGACGAGGTGGTGACGCTGCTGGGCGGCCGCGCCGCCGAGGAGGTGGTGCTGGGCAAGGCTTACTCCGGCGCCGCCGACGACCTCAACCGGGTCCACCTCGTCTGCAAGCAGATGGTCGCCGAATTCGGCATGGGGGTGGCGCTGGACCACGACGGCCCGGCGCCGATCGCCCTCCCGACCGGCGACTACGCGGTCTCCGACCAGACCCGCCGTGAGGTCGACCAGGCAGCGATGACGCTGGCGCGCGAGGCCTACCGGCGGGCGCGGGCGCTGCTCTCCGCCAACCTCGAGGTGCTCGATCACCTGGCGGTGCTGGCGCTGGAGCGGGAGACGCTGACCCGCGAGGAACTCGACGAGATCTTCGACGCCCACGAGCTGCACGGCCTGGTCGAGGCGCCAGGCTCCGGCGCAGCGTTAGTGGCAATGAGCAAGGACACGCCTTAGTAGGACTGGCTAAGTAGCCAGGATGAGCGGTACCCTTCGCCAGAGGGGCAATGAGCGACTACTACTTTCCGCCGGGAGAATCGATGGCGCGCCGTGTGCACGGCGAGCGTTCGGTCGGGCTCCTCTACGGGCAGCGGGCGCTGCTGATCGGGGCGCTGGAACCGCTCACCTACACCGGCACGATGCTCTCGACCGCGGCCGGCGATCATCCGTTCACCCGCCTCGCCCGCACCGCGAAGATCCAGGAGACGGTCTTCCTCGGCACCAAGGCCGAGGCCGACAAGGCGCTGGGGGCGGTCCACCGCCTGCACGAGCGGATCAAAGGCGAGTTGCCCGAGGCCGCAGGCGCCCACCCCGCCGGCAGCGCCTACTCCGCCTTCGACCCGGAGCTGATGCTGTGGACGCTGGCGGTAATCGCCGACTCGGGCCGGGCGATGTACGAGACGATGGTGAGGCCACTGAGCGAAGGCGAGCGTGAAGCGCTCTGGCAGGACTACGTCCGCTTCGGCGAGCTCTTCGACCTGCCGCGCGAGGCGGTGCCGCCCACCTACCGGGAGTTCCGCGCCTGGTGGGAGGGGAAACTCGCCTCCCCCGACCTGCACGCGACCGAGCACGCGCTGGCGATGGCGCCGCTGGTTGCCTTCAAGCAGCCGGTGCCGTGGCACGCCCGCGGCAATATCGCGGTCCAAAACCACATCATCAAGGGAACGCTGCCCCCGCGCGTGCGCGACATCTTCGGTATCTCTTGGAGCGGGGCGCACGAGAACGCCTTCCAGGCGATCGCCGCCGCCCACCGCCGCGCCCGCCCTGCCTTCCCGCGCCGGGCGCGCCGCGGCCGCAACGACTACTTCTTCGACCTGGTCACGGCGAAGGAGAAGCAGCGGGGCGGGACGGCCACCCCGGTCTTGCGCTCGGGTGCCGCCTAAGCGACAGGCGCCCGACTCCCCCCGCTGGTGGGGGATGCGCCCGGCGCAGAACCTGAAGCCGGCGACCTACCGCTGCCCCCTCTGCGGCAAGCACCTGCCGGCGCTCAGCGAGCACGTCCTGATCTGGCCCGAAGGCGACAAATCGCGCCGCCGCCACGCCCACACCCAGTGCGTGCTGCGCGCCCGCAAAGCCGGCCGGCTGCCGACCGAGGCGGAGTGGCGAGCGACCCAGCCGCGCCCGCCCTCACTGTGGTCGCGGCTGCGCGCCCGCCTCTTCAGCAAGGATTAGGCGGTGCTCGAGCTGCTCGCCGTCGCGGCGGCCGGGGCCGCGGCGGGGGCGTCGAATGCCATCGCCGGTGCCGGATCGCTGATCACTTTCCCGACCATGGTCGCGCTCGGCCTGCCGCCGCTCTCGGCCAACGTCACCAACACGGTCGGGATCGTCCCCGGCGCGATCGGCGGCTCCCTCGGCTACACCGACCTTCTGCGCGAGCAGAGCGAGCGCTTCACCCGCTTCCTGGCGCCGATGCTGATCGGCGCCGTCGCCGGCACTGTCCTCCTCCTGCTCACCTCCAACGCCGCCTTCGAAGCGATCGTGCCGGTGCTGATCGCCGCCTCCTGCCTGCTGCTCCTCTTCCAGCCCCGGCTGACCCCGCGGATCTCCCACGCCGGCAACGAGCGCTCCCCCTTCCTCACCGCCGGGATCGTCTTCTGCGGCGCCTATGGCGCCTACTTCGGCTCCGCCGTCAGCATCCTCCTCTTCGCCATCCTCGCCCTCTTCGTCACCGACACCCTGCAGCACCTAAACGCGATCAAGATCCTCCTCGTCGGCTGCGCCAACCTCCTCGCCGCCGTCGCCTACGCCTTCCTCGCCCCGGTCGACTGGCGCTACGCGGTGACGCTGATGGTCTCTTCGCTCATCGGCGGGCGCATCGGCGCCCACTACGCGCGCCGCATCCCCAGTGACCCGCTGCGCATCACCATCGCCGCCGTCGGCCTGGTGGTTGCCGTGGTGCTGGCGATCCGCGCCTTCGGATAGAAACAGCGCGGCGCCCCGGGTACACCACACCACTCCGGGGCGCCGCTAACCGCTACCGGCTAGTTGCCCTTGTGAATCGCGGCACGCGGCACGCTCATCTCACATGAGGTCACTTGCATTGCCTCCTCCTCCTTTCCTCGTTAGGGAAGAAGTGCCTAATACAAACTCATACACCAAAACAGCGCCATAGAACGCACCATACCCTGGCCGCATTTTTGCGCAATCTGCGTGGGTTAATGGATTAGGGTTGATCTGCTAGGTCAGGAATCGATTGATTTGGGAGGGTAAATTTGGCGGCTTCCAAGAAGCAGAAAAAGAACCAACACACTGGTGACACCCTCTGTTCCCCGCTTGGTCACCCGACGCGGGTGCGAATACTGGAAGTCGTCAACGAGCAGGCGATGTCACCGGTGCAGTTCGTCAACGAAGGCCTGGCGCCCGGCTACAAGAACAAGCAACACGCCCTTTCCCAGGTGGCCTATCACTTTCGTGTTCTCGAAAAAGCGGGCTGCATCGAGCTCGCCGAGATCCACCAGCGCCGCGGCGCCAGCGAACACGTCTACCGCGGCCGCAGCCCTGTCCTCTTCACCGACGAGGAGTTCGAGCGGATGTCGCTGGATGAACGCGCGCAGCTAACCCGCACCTCGATCCGGGGGCTGATGGCGCGGACCGACGGGGCAATCGCCAGCGGGACCTTCGACGGCCGTACCGACCGCCATCTCTCCTGGCTGGCGATGGAGCTGGATGAGCGCGGCTGGAAAGAACTGATGACCGCACTCAGCGGCTGCTATGGCGAAATCGACCGCATCCGCAAGGACGCCCAGGACCGGCTTGCTGGCTCTGGCGACGAGGTGATCCCAGCCACGGCGGGGCTGTTGGGCTTCGAATCACCGCCTCGGCCGATGCGCTACTGAGGCAAGCGGCCCTCCTGCCGGGCAGCGAGTGGGCGGTACTGGGCTCGAACCA